>CAYNOF010000511.1:0-2743 GCA_964398335.1 uncultured Rhizobiaceae bacterium | reverse complement strand
CGGTGCTGTCCGGCTCGGCGGCGCCCGTGATGATGCTGCCGCGCGTCTTCGAGCCGGCCTTCTGCCGGAAGCTGATCGAGCTGTGGTCCACCGGCGAGCGCAGCGACGGCGGCGTGTCGAGCCGCTACGGCAATGTCGTGGCCGCCGACCGCAAGCGCACCGAGGACCACATCGTGCGCGATCCGGCCGTGGTGAAGGAGATCTCCGATCGCCTGGCCTATCGCGTGGGGCCCGAGCTGATGCGCTTGTTCAGCTGGGAAGCCGAGTTCGCTTTCGACGCCCCTGTGATCCTCTCGTATGCCGCGGGGCATCAGCATTTCTTCCGTGCCCATCGCGACAACGGCACGCCGCAGACCGCCGATCGCACCTTCGCGGTGTCGCTGAACCTCAACGACGATTTCGAGGGCGGCGAGCTGGTGTTCCCGGAGTTCGGGCCGACGCGCTACAAGCCCAGGGCGGGCATGGCGGCGATCTTCTCCTGCTCGCTCCTGCACGAGGCGCTGCCGGTGACCGAGGGGCGGCGCTACGTGCTCACCACCTTCTTCCGCGATCGCAAGCGCCAGCTTCAGGCGCAGGCCCAGCCCCAGGTGCAGCAGCGGCCGCCGTCAGTGCGCCGCTGAGGCGCGCTCCTCGCGCACGTACCACAGCAGGCCGAAGCCGATCACCAGGAAGGGGATCACCACGCCGACGCCCCAGCGCTGCGTCGCCGTGGCCGAGGTGACGATGGCGATGGCGGTGGGTGCCATCCACGCCGTGGCGCGGCCCGACAGCGCGAAGAGGCCGTAGAACTCGCCGGCCATGCCTTCGGGCGCCAGGCGGCCCATCAGGGTGCGGCTGCCCGCCTGCATCGGGCCCATGCAGACGCCCAGCAGCAGGGCGAAGGCCATGAAGGCGAGTTCCTGCGCCGAACCGAACATGCCGCGCGCCGGATCGAGCGGCGAGGCCGGGATGACGAACAGGATCTTGTCGGCCGAGACCGAGAGGATGCCCAGCGCGGCGATGATGACGCCGGCGGTCGTGATCAGCACCAGGCGGCGCGAGCCGATGCTGTCGTCGAGCTTGCCGCCCAGCAGGCAGCCGGGGATCGCGGCGATGGTGATGATGATGCCGAAGATGCCCAAGGTCACCGTGCTCCAGCCGAAGATGCCCTTCGCATAGACGCCGCCGAAGGCGATGATCGCCGCCAGGCCGTCGTTGTAGATCATGTAGGCGATCAGGAAGAGGAACGGGTTGCGGTAATGCGCGGCCTTGCGGATGGTGGCCCACAGCTTGCGCGCGCCCTCGCGCGCCGCATCGAGCGGCGAGACGCCGGTCGACGTGCCGTCGGGCGTGAACAGGAACATCGGGATCACGAAGACCGCCAGCCACAGCGCCGAGGCCGGGCCGATGATGCGCTCGACCTCGAAGGTCCTGGGATCGAGACCGAACAGCGGCGGGCTGCCGGCGGGTGCGAGCCCGAGCATCGCCGGATCGCGAATCGCCAGCACGGCGAACAGCGACAGCAGACCGCCGGTATAGCCCAGGCCCCAGCCGAGACCCGAGAGCCAGCCGATGCGACGGGGCTCGACGATGACCGGAAGCTGCGCGTTGTTGAAGACGATCGAGAACTCGGCGCCGATGGTGGCGAGGATCAGCGCGAAGGAGATCGCCGGCACCATGCCGGCGTTGCCCGGCGTGGCGAACCACAGGATGGCGCAGCCGATCGCGGTCAGCGCCTGGAACACCAGGATGTAGGGTTTGCGCCGCCCGGTGATGTCGGCCATCGAGCCGAGGAACGGGCTGAGCAGCGCCAGCAGCACGCCGGCGGCCGACTGGGTGAAGGCGAGCGCCGCCTGGCCCGAGGCCGCGGCGGCGTCCTTGATCTGCGCCAGCTCGGCCGCCGCCGGCGCGTGGCCGAGCTCCTTCAGGAGCTGCGCTTCCTGCAGCCCGGCCACCATCTCGCCGGCGAAGTAGGGGCCGAAGATGAAGGTGGTGATCAGGGTGAAGAACGGCTGGTTGGCCCAGTCGAACAACGCCCACGAGATCTGGCCCAGCCGCGAGGCGGGCCGCGCCGTGCCGCTTTCAGTCGCCGGCGCGTGTCCGCCCGCCATGCCCCCTCACACGGTATCGTTGTGCAAGGGCGAGCTTGCGGATACGCGCCGTCGAAGTCCAGCGATCAGGGCTTCTTGCGCACGATGCAGCCGCTGAACTTGCCCTTGCCGCCGGTATAGGAATGGCGGTTGCCGCCGAGCGAGAACGACCAGACGAAGCCGTTGGGGTCGTACAGGATCGGCGAGCCCGCCGTACCGTCGACCAGGCGAAGCTCGCCGTCCCAGGGATCGCAGACGCAGACCTTGGCGCCGAACAGATCATGGACCTCGTCGATGACGGTGAAATGGCCGCCACCGCCGTTCCAGCCCACGCGGGCGATCACCGGATAGCCGGCGTCGGTCGATGCCTTGACCGCGGCGAACACGTCGTTCGGATTGAGGATCACGCATTCCCAGCCGTCGAGGCCGATGCGCCGCAGCACCTCGGGAAAGTTCGTGGCGTTGCTGTAGGTCGAGCCGTCGTAGACCGAGCCGGTGACGGCGGTATAGATCTTGTAGATCTCCGGCTCCTCCTTGACCGCCTGTTCAACCGCGAGCTTTGCCAGCTCGCCGCCGATATAGGTACCGCCGGGCACGCCCGACGAGGAGATCGCTGCGCCGGCCGAGACGCCGGCGACCATCAGGTGCTTCTTCATCTTGAAGTTGACCATCAG
>CAYNOF010000510.1:0-10991 GCA_964398335.1 uncultured Rhizobiaceae bacterium | reverse complement strand
CGTGCATTCCTCGTGGACCGACGGCACCGTCGACATCGAGGCGATGGCGCTGGGCGCGCGCGCCCTGGGGCGCGAGTACATCGCGCTGACCGACCACAGCCCGCGCATCGCCATCGTGCATGGCCTCGACGGCGCCCGCCTGGCGCGGCAGGCCGACGAGATCGACCGGCTGAATGGGAAGCTCGAGGGCATCACCATCCTCAAGGGTGTCGAGGTCGATATCCTCAAGGACGGGTCGCTCGACCTGCCGGACAGCGTGTTGGCGAAGCTCGACGTCGTGGTGGCGTCGGTGCACTCGCATTTCGACTTGTCGCGCCCGGCCCAGACGGAGCGCGTGATCAGGGCGATGCGCAACCGTCACGTCTCCATCTTGGGACATCCGACCTGCCGCCTGATCGGCGAGCGCGAGCCGATCGATATAGACATGGATCGCGTCATCGCGGCAGCGCGCGACAGCGGTTGCCACCTCGAACTCAATGCCGAGCCGGACAGGCTCGACATCGACGACAATCACGCGCATGCGGCGCGGGAGGCGGGGGTCAAGGTCGCCGTCTCGACCGACGCCCACGCCGTCGACTTCCTGAAGTGCATGCGCTTCGGCGTCGATCAGGCCAGGCGGGGCTGGCTCACTGCGCAGGACGTGATCAACACGCGCCCGCTCAAGGATCTGCGTGCGCTGCTGAAACGATAGATCAGGTATGCCTTACCGGCGCCGGACGCTCGCCCTGCGGCACGTGAATGTTGGTGGCGATGACGTCCAGCAACTGGTCGAGCTTCAGGTGGGCGGCTGGTGATTCCACCTCGGCGGCCACGCTTGCGATAGCGTGGCGCGGGCGGATGTAGTCGAGGAAGAATGTATCGAGGTCGATTGGCTCGCGTTCCCCGTCTTCGGCGGCCCCGTCGGGATCAGTCGCCTCGAGATCCGCCTCGACCGAGACCACGACGCGCCAGCCGTCGCGCGGATGGCTGGGCGAGATTTCAAGTCGGGCAACGGTCCTCTCATCGCGCAGATCCTCGCACTCCTCGTCGCCGAAGCGATCCGTGATGTCGGGCTCGACAGGACGTTCACGGTTGAACCGCCAGGCATCGACGTCCAGTCCCGAGCCCCTGCGTTGCCGCTCGAGCAGCAGCCAGCGGACGATCTGCTCGGCATCGATGTCGATCTCGACCGGATAGCTTCCCATCGCGTCCCTCCACAGCCGCGCACCAAAGTTTCAGGATGGCGCAAGGCCGAGCGCACGCGTTGATCTCCATCAAGGAAGCGCGCGGCGGGCGATGATTGGTTGTGCCTATGCAATGTTGGAGGGATCGAGCCGTGCCACGCCGTATCCGAGAGATCGAACCAGTCGCGCCGCAACCCGCCCTGGCCATCTCCCCCGAGAAGGTCTGCTTCGTCATCGTCAAGGCGCGGGAGTTCGACGCCAAGGAGGCGCCGACCGACCCCGATAGTGGCTCCAATCCGAGCGACGACAAGGGCATCGGCGTGCTCGCGGACTCGGCCGACGATCCCGTCGCGGACGAGCTCACCAGCTTCATCGACGCCCTGTCGCAGGACGAGCAGACCGATCTGGTGGCGCTTGCCTGGCTCGGGCGCGACGGTGGCGGACCGGAGGACTGGAGCGACACGCGCCGCGAGGCTGCCCGTGCCCACAACAGGCGGACGGCCGCCTACCTGATCGGCATGCCGCTGGTCGCGGACTTCATCGAGGAGGGCCTGTCCACGCTCGGCCTTTCCTGCGAGGAGTTCGAGCTCGGCCGCCTCTGAAGGCGTGGCCATGTTCAAGCTTGCGCGATCGGAATCCGGTGTCGCTGCTTGGGTCGGAGAAGCTGGCTCGACGCGCCGATCTTTCCGGTCTGCCGTTCACGACGACACGGGACCTGCCTGCCGCGCCGGTGCTGGCCGGCCAATCCCGCGCCGAAGCGATGATCAGGCTGGGCGCCGGGTTGAGCGCGCGCGGGTTCAATATCTTCGTCGTCGGCGCCACGCAGGCGCGTATCGCGCCATCGCTGCGCTCCATGCTCGAGTTCACGCAGCGGCCGACGAAGCCGCCGCGGGATTGGGTCTACGTCAATAATTTCTCTGCGCCTCACAAGCCGACCGCGATTGCCTCGCACGAGGCTGTCGATCGCGGCAGAGTGTCAGATTCCCATCCTGCTAGTGGCTGAGTGCTGCCGGGCCCGGATCATGCCGGTCTAGGATTTCGCGCACTTCATCGTCACGAACCTGGGCAAAGTCGACGTAATACCGGCCGACGGACTGCAACTCCTCCGGTTCTTCGACGCACACGACGTCGGCGAATTCGCGCCGCAGGTCCGCCGCGATATCGTGCGCCATCACAGGAGCGGCGATCACCACCCGGCTGGCGAGGCGCTTGTCCGCCGACCGCGCGGCAGCACGCATGGTCATGCCCGTGGCGATGCCGTCGTCGACGAGGATCACCATGCGATTGGCGATATCGATGGGTGGCCGATCGCCGCGATAGGCGTGCCGCCGCCGCTCCAGCTCGACGAGTTCGCGCCTCCTGGTCGCCTCGAATTCGCTGTCCGACACGCGTAGCGCTCGAAGGACGGCCTCATGGCGCACGGTAACCGGCGGATCGCCCTCGGCAATTGCGCCCATCGCGTACTCGGGTTGGCCGGGCACGCCGATCTTGCGCACGAGCACGAGATCGAGCGGCGCCGCGAATGCCTTGGCGATCTCGACGGCCACCGGCACGCCGCCGCGGGGCAATGCGAGGACGATCGGCCGCGCCCTGGCGAAGGCCGCCAGAGACCTGGCCAGCCGCTGGCCAGCATCCTTCCTGTCACGAAAGGCCGCCGTCGTGTCCGACTGCAGCGTCATCATCGGTCGGCCTCGGGCCGCCGCTGGGCCAGCATCTCCAGGATCCGGCTGACGGTCACGGGGACATGATGGCCGCTCTTGGCAAGCACGTCCTGGTCACCGGACAGACAGATCGCGGTGTCCTCCAGATCGCCAAGGCTGGGGCGCAATGCCATGATCCGTGCCACCATCGCGTCATCGAGGTCGCCGACAAGGCGGTGGACATCGTCCGATGTGGCGGCGCGGGCCGCGGCGTCCGGCGATTGCTGTTTCATGGCTCAGACTCCCTCAGGCGAGCGGCGGTGCGTCACTTCATGACGGTGACCAGGGTGTCGACCCATTGCCCTGCCCCGACAGCTCCTGCGGCTGATCACAGATTAAGTGTTCGCGGTTGGGCGTGACGGCGCATTGATGCGGATCAACATCGTGATCTACGACGCCCTCCAGCATGTCGGCGAATTGACCGCTCGCTTCCGCCTCCACGCACACCGCACGTCAACGATGCGCGCGATCGCGCGCTCTGCTGCCATGTCCGAAGAACCAGACTTTGACCAGCTGCACGGCCGCCAGATAGACAACCACCATGACGGCCAGCGCCGCCATCATTCTCCACGGCAAGTCGACGAAGCCGAACCATGACCCCAGCGGTGTGAAAGGTATGGCCACGGCCAGCGTCACCACCGCCAATGCCGCGCCCGCCAGCAACCCATGCGGACGGCTGGTCCAGGGCCTGCCGCGGGTGCGGACCACGAGGATCACCAGGGCCTGCGTCGCGAGCGACTCGATGAACCAGGCGGTCTGGAACTGCGATTCGCCCGCATGGAAGACCCATAGCAGCAGCCCGAAGGTCATCAGGTCGAAGAGCGAGCTGAGCGGGCCGAACACGAGCATGAATCGCCGCACCAGCCCCAGATCCCAGTGCGGTGGCCGCTGCAGCATCTCGTCGTCGACGCGGTCCAGCGGGATCGACATCTCCGACAGGTCATAGAGAAGATTGTTCAGCAGGATCTGCACCGGCAGCATCGGCAGGAATGGCAGAAGCACGGCGCTGGCGGCCATCGACACCATGTTGCCCAGGTTCGAGCTGCTGCTGGTCATCACGTACTTCATGATGTTGGCGAAGGTCCGCCGCCCTTCGCGCACGCCCTCGGCAATCACCCCGAGCTCGTGCTTCAGCATGATCATGGTCGCCGCCTCGCGGGCGACGTCGACGGCGCTGTCGACGGACAGCCCGACATGGGCGGCGTGCAGCGATGGCGCGTCGTTGATACCGTCGCCCAGATAGCCGACCACATGGCCGCGACGGCGCAGAAGCCGGATGATGCGCTCCTTCTGGGCCGGCTTCACCCGGCAGAACAGGGTGACCGACTCGATGCTGCCGATCAGCGCTTCGTCCGACATCTCCGCGATCTGCGCACCGGTCAGCACGCCCTGGACATCCAGGCCGAGTTCGCGGCAGACGTGCTCCGTCACGTGCTCGTTGTCGCCGGTGAGAACCTTCACGGCGATGCCCAGGCCGGCCAGATCGTGCAGGGCCGCCCTGGCGGTCTCCTTGGGTGGGTCGATGAAGGCGGCGAAGCCGACGAACACCAGGCCCGTCTCGTCATCGATCCGGGCGTGATCCTGGTCCGACGTGACCTCCCGCCAGGCCACGCCCAGGGTCCGAAAGCCGTCGCGGCTGAGGTTCTCGAAGGTCTGCCGGGCCGCAGCCCGGTCATCGGCGTCAAACGGCCGAGGCGCCTCGTCCGCCTCGCATTGGATCCTCGTCGCCAGGTGCATCACGTCCTCTGGTGCGCCCTTGACGATCAGCAGCCGGCGGCCCGCGTTCTCGACCAGCACCGACACGCGCCGTCGCTCGAAGTCGAACGGCACCTCGTCGATCTTGCGCCACGCCGATATGTCGACAGCGCCGTGCTCGAGGATGGCGTCGTCGAGCGGGCTGCGCAGGCCGGTCTCGAACGTACTGTTCAGGTATGCCAACCGCATCACGGTGCTGCTGTCGGCGCCGGCGGGATCGACCTCGCGCACGAGGCGGATATGCGCCTCGGTCAATGTCCCGGTCTTGTCGCTGCACAGGACATCCATGCTGCCCAGATCGTGGATCGCATCGAGCCGCTTCACGATCACGTCCTTGCGGCTCATGCGCAGCGCGCCATGCGCCAGGGTGACCGTCGCGACCATGGGCAGCAGTTCGGGCGTCAAGCCGACCGCCAGCGCCAGGACAAACATGAACGACTGCAGGAGCGGGCGGTCGAGCAGCAGGTTCGCGAGCAGCGCGAAAAGCGTGAGCACGACCGTCAGGCGTACGATCAGGACGCCGAAATCACGCAAGCCGGTGGCGAAGGCCGATGGCGGCGGCTTGCGGTGCAGCGATGTCGCGATCTCGGCGATCTGGGTGCCCGTTCCGGTCGCGTGCACCACGGCGCGGGCCGAGCCGGTGACGATCGAGCTGCCCATGTAGAGCCGCCCGCCATCGACGTCGGAACCGGCCACCACGTGCTTCTCGACGGGGACCGACTCGCCGGTCAGCAGCGCTTCGTTCACGAACAGGTCGCGCGCTTCGTACAGATCGCAGTCCGCCGGCACCAGGTCGCCGGCGCTGAGCAGCACGACGTCGCCGGGGACCAACCGCGACGCCGGCAGCCGCGACAGCGCGCCGTCGCGCCATACGCTCGCCATCAAGGCGACGCGCTCGCGCAGGCGCTGCGCTGCGCCCTCCGCGTTGTGCTCGTGCAGTACGTCAAGGATGATCGAAATGACGACGATCGTCGTGACGATCAGGAAGCTGGGCAGGTCGCCCGTTGCGGCGGAGACGCAGGCGGCGCCTGTCAGGACGAGCACCAGAGGGTTCGAGAAGCGCACGGCCACGCGCCGCAAAAGCGCCGCGCGCGGGGCGCGTTGCAGCAGGTTCGGCCCGATTTGCGCGAGGCGGCGCTCCGCCTCCGCCGATGTCAACCCTGCGACATCGACTGTTCGCGTCATGAGGGGTTCGGCCATGGTCAGTGCGACAATAGCGTCGGCACCGTCATGGACTGAAGCACGGTTCGTGTCGCACCGCCGAATGTCCACTCGTGCAGACGGCTGTGCCCATAGGCGCCCATGACGATCAGATTGACCTCGTGACGGCGCGCCGCGCGCAGGATGGCCTGACCGGCGTCCGGGCCGCGCAGGGCATAGTGATCGCGATGAACGGCGACGTTGTGTGCCGTCAGATAGGCCGTTGCGTCCGCCACGCCGGCCGCGCATTGCCCGGCGTCTCCGGCCGAGAACAGCACGACCTTCTCCGCCTTTTCGAGAAAGGGCAGCGCGTCCTGTATCGCGCGGGCCGATTCCCGGGTGCCGTTCCACGCCAGCAGGACTCGCCGGGCACCCGACTCGACCGAACACGCCGGCGGCACGACCAGGATGGGACGGCCTGCGGCCACGACGACGCTGGACGCCTGGGGCGAGACCCAGTCGGCCTCGCTCCAGCTCATGACAAGGAGGTCGGCCATGACGCTGCGGGCCGCGAGAACCTCGTGGGCGGGACCTTCCGCGGTGAGCCAGTCGGCCTGAATGCCCTGGGATGCCATCTGCCGCGCGACGCGGGTGCCGATCCGCGCCGCCCGCAGCCGTTCGGCCTTGATGTGGCGTGCCACCACGGCCGCCGGCGCATGCTCCGCATGAAGGTAGGCGCCGGCCTCGCCTTGCAGCGGAAACAGGACCACCACCCTGGCGCCATAGGCGCGCGCCAGGTCCGATGCGACGTCGACCCGTGAAGGCAGGAGGTCATCGTCGCTTCCATGCACAAGCAGTGTCCGTAGAGGCATTGGCAAATCCATCCTCGCAGCCTGCCTGAAGCTGCGGCAATGGGCTGACCCGCGCCTTGAGGCGGATCAAGCCCATGCCCGTCGGGACGGCGGCAATTGCGTCAGATCAAGGCGGCGGCCTGTGCGCTCGTCGAGAATGATCTTAGTTCAGCAGCGCAGTGAAGGAACGCAGATGGCACGTGTAGCACTCGTCACAGGCGGCACGCGCGGAATTGGTGGCGCCATATCCAGGGCTTTGAAGCAGGCTGGTTGCACCGTCGCCGCCGTTTACAGCACCCATGACTCGGCTGCGCAGGCGTTCAAGTCGGAAACCGGCATCCCGGTCTTCAAATGGGACGTGTCGGATGCTGCGGCATGCGCCGCTGGCGTCCGGCAGGTGGAAGCCGAGTTGGGGCCGATCGACATCCTGGTCAATAACGCCGGCGTGACCCGTGATGCGACGTTCCACAAGATGACCATCGAGCAGTGGAAGACGGTGATCGACACCAATCTCGGTTCGCTGTTCAACATGTGCCGCCCGGTCATCGAGGGCATGCGCGCCCGCAACTTCGGCCGCATCGTCAACATTTCGTCGATCAACGGCCAGAAGGGCCAGATCGGGCAGGTCAATTACTCGGCAGCCAAAGCCGGCGAGATCGGCTTCACCAAGGCGCTTGCGCAGGAGAATGCGCGCAAGGGCATCACCGTCAATGCCGTGTGCCCCGGCTACATCGCCACCGACATGGTCAAGGCCGTGCCGAAGGAGGTGCTCGAGGGATCGATCCTGCCGCGGATCCCCGTCGGGCGGCTCGGAAAGCCGGAGGAGATCGCACGCTGCGTCTTGTTCCTCGCGTCCGACGAGGCGGCCTTCATCACCGGCTCCACCCTGACCGCCAATGGCGGCCAGTACCTGGCGTGATCCCGATGGCAGACCACGACTACGTCCGCTGGTTCAGCGAGCTTCGATCGACGGATGTCCCGCTGGTCGGAGGCAAGAATGCCGCCTTGGGCGAGCTGTATTCGACATTGTTGGCTGAGGGCATACGGGTGCCCGAAGGCTTCGCGCTGACCGCCCAGGCCTATCGGGACGCGCTGACCCACGCCAATGCCTGGGAACGCCTGGCGGCCCTGCTGCGCGGGCTGGGCAAGGACGACGTCGAGCTGCTGGCGCGGCGTGCGGCGGAGGCACGCACCATTGTCTACGAGGCGACCAATACCGACGCGCTGCGCGCCCAGATCGCGGCGGCCTATGATCGGCTGCGCCGCGGGCACGGCGGTGATCTTTCGCTCGCCGTGCGCAGCTCCGCCACCGCCGAGGATCTGCCGACCGCAAGCTTTGCCGGTCAGCACGAGAGCTTCCTCAACGTGTGCGGCATCGATGACCTGATAGAGGCCTGTCGGCGCTGTTTCGCGTCGCTGTTCACCGATCGCGCGATCGTCTATCGCAACGACAACGGCTTCGACCACCTCAAGGTGGCTTTGTCGGTGGGAGTCATGAAGATGGTGCGCTCGGACCTGGCGTCGAGCGGTGTCGTCTTCACGCTCGATACCGAATCCGGGTTTCGCGACGTGGTGTTCATCACCGCCTCTTACGGGCTTGGTGAAAGCGTGGTGCAGGGGCGGGTCGATCCCGACGAGTTCCACGTCCACAAGCCCACCTTCCGTGCCGGCCATCGGTGCGTGCTGCGGCGTGCGTTGGGCCGCAAGCAGCTTCGCATGATCTACGCCGACGGCAAGGAGCCGAGCGGCACGCGCAGCATCGAGACGCCTGTCGTCGAGCAGGAGCGGTTCTGTATTGACGATTCCGACGTGCTGAAGCTCGCCGACTATGCGATCCGCATCGAGGACCATTTCTCGAAGCAGGCCGGACATCCCGTGCCCATGGATATCGAGTGGGCCAAGGATGGGCCCGACGGCGAACTCTACATCGTGCAGGCTCGACCGGAGACGGTGGCTTCGCGCAAGGCCGGCGGCAGTTTCGAAAGCCAGTCGCTGAAAGGAAAGGGCGTCATCCTCGCGTCCGGGCGTGCGGTCGGCGAGAGGATCGCGACAGGCCAGGTGCGCATCATCGCGGGCGCCAAGGACCTGGCGCAGTTCCGCCCCGGGGAGGTGCTCGTCGCCGAAACGACCAGTCCTGACTGGGAACCGGTGATGAAGGGCGCGGCAGCCATCGTCACCGATCGAGGCGGCCGTACCTGCCATGCCGCGATCGTCGCACGCGAACTGGGTGTGCCGGCGATCGTCGGCGCCCACGATGCCACGGCCAAGCTGAAACCCGGCGAAATGGTGACGGTGAGCTGTGCCGACGGCGAAACCGGCCACGTCCTTGCAGGGGCGATACCGTTCGAGACGGTGACGGTCGATCTCGCGGCCGTCGCGCGGCCGCGTACGCCCGTCATGGTCAACCTCGGAAATCCCGATCTGGCTTTTCGCACGGCCATGCGGCCCAACGACGGGGTGGGCCTCGCGCGCATGGAGTTCGTCATCAGCGAGCAGATCGGCATCCACCCGATGGCTGTGGTGCATCCGGAAAGGGTGAGCTCGGACGAGGACCGCGCGGCGATCAAGCGTCGCGCGCACCTGTATGCCAGTCCCAGGGACTTCTTCGTGACGGCCCTGGCGGAAGGGATCGGAACGATCGCGGCGGCTTTCTACCCCAAGCCGGTGATCGTCCGGTTGTCGGATTTCAAGACAAACGAGTATGCCCGATTGCTGGGCGGGCGGAACTTCGAGCCGGTGGAGGAGAACCCGATGCTCGGCTTCCGCGGCGCGGCACGCTACGCCCATCCGGCCTACGCTGCCGGCTTTGCATTGGAATGCGCGGCCTTGCGACGGGTCCGCGAGGAGATGGGTCTGACCAACCTGCGCATCATGGTGCCGTTTTGCCGCCGTATCGAGGAGGCGCGTGCGGTATTGTCGGCGATGGCCGAGCACGGCCTGCGGCGCGGCGACGATGGGCTTGAGCTCTACGTCATGTGCGAGATTCCCAATAACGTGATCCAGGTCGACGCCTTTGCCGAGCTCTTCGACGGTTTCTCCATCGGCTCCAACGATCTGACCCAGCTTACCCTGGGGGTCGATCGCGACTCGGAGATCGTCGCCTTCGACTTCGACGAACGCGATCCCGGCATGCTCGCGATGTTCCGCATGGCCATCGAGGGGGCCAAGCGCAACCATCGCCATATCGGCATCTGCGGCGAGGCGCCGGCGAACTATCCAGAAATTGCCGCCTTTCTGGCCCGGTTGGGCATCGACTCCATCAGCGTGAACCCCGGCAGCGTGTTGCGGACGCTGGCCGCCGTCGACGAGGCGGAGCGCATCGCGCAGGCAGAGGGCAAGCAGACGATGAGCGCTGCGTAGAGCGACAGCGGCCCGCTGCCGGCCAATCGTTCTGCGCTCCCGTTCGAAAGATCACGCATCTATCGTGCGGTGCGGCCGAGCGCCTCGACTTCGTCCAGCCAGCCGCGGCGCGTGCCTTCCGAGGCGATATCGACCATGCCGAAGAGCGTGGATCGGACCGGCGCAATACCGACGAATCCCAGGATGCTCTGCTTGAGCGCCTTGAGCTCATGGGCGCCGAACCACCAGCGATAGACCGGCGTGGGCGTGCCCATGGTGATGATCACGCGCGCCGACTTGCCCTTCAGAAGCGGCCGGTAGCGGGCGTCGCGCTCATCCGGCTCCATGGCGAAGCCGGGCTGCAGGATGCGCTCCAGGAATCCCTTGAGGATGGCGGGAAGCGTACCCATCCACAGAGGAAAGACCAGCACGATGTGATCGGCCCGACCGATCGCATCCTGTGCCGCCTGCAGGTCGGGTTCGAGCTTCTGCGACGAATTGAAGCCGTCATGGAGGATCGGATCGAATGTCATCCTCGACAGGACGAAGAAATCCACGGCATGGCCTGCGGCTTCCGCGCCTCGCCGATAGGCGGTCGCCAAAGCCTCGCAATAGGTATCGCGACGGGCATGCCCGACGATGATGGCGATCCGCGCCATGAAGCACTTCCTTCTCAGTGGGCCATCAGGACGGGGACGGTCATCGACGACAGTATCGTGGAGCTGGCGCCGCCCAGCACGAACTCGCGGAAGCGCGAATGGCCGTAGACGCCCATGACGATCAGATCGATGTCGAAGTCGAGCACGCGCGAGAGGATGACGTCGCCGACGTCGGCGTCGCCCGCCGATTCGCGCTGCACCGTGATCTTCACGCCGTGGCGTGCCAGCCAGCGCGCGGCGTTAGCGCCGGGCTCCTGGCCATGCGCGTCGTCGCCCGACCCGTCCACCACCATCAGGGTCACCTGCTTGGCCTTGGCGAGCAGCGGCAGCGCCGCGGTCGCCGCGTGCGCGGACTGGGCGCTGGCATTCCAGGCCAGCAGCACG
>CAYNOF010000509.1:0-2633 GCA_964398335.1 uncultured Rhizobiaceae bacterium | reverse complement strand
CAGCTTCAGGATCTGTCCAATCATTCCCGTCCTCGTTCGACCGTCATCGCCGTTCTTTGGCAGCGCCCGGCATCAGGGACTCGCCCAGCAACATCAGCACCCCGATGACGATCGCCGCATCGGCGACGTTGAACGCCGGCCAGTGCCAGCGCCCGATGTAAAAGTCGGCGAAATCGAACACCGCGCCCCACCGGGCGCGGTCGACAACATTGCCGATGGCCCCCCCGATGACAAGGCCGATGGCCCAGGCGGTCCAGCGGCTGCGTGCCGCACGCAGCCAGAAGAACAGCGCGATGCAGATGACCACGGCGATCGCCGACAGCGCCCAGGGCGGCAGGCCACCGCCGGTGCGGCCCAGCATCCCGAAGCTGATGCCCTTGTTCCACACCATTACCAGGTTGAAGAGGCCGGGGATCACCTCGATGGTCCCCTGCTTCAGCAGCATGTCCTGCAGCAGCCATTTGCTCGCCTGGTCGGCCACGATGGTGATCGCCGCCAGGATCAGCCCCGCCCGCACCAGCGGCATTGCCATCGCCGGGCGTGGCTGCTGCGGATCGCTCATTGCGCCGCCTGGGGCAGGCCGGCGACGGCCGATTCGCAGCGCAGGCAGAGCGTCGGGTGGGCCTTGGACCGGCCGACCTCGGGCAGCACCTGCCAGCAGCGCGCGCATTTCTCGCCCTCGGCCTTGTCCGGCAGGACGCCGACACCCGGCACCTCGGGCAGGCTGAAGGCGCCGGCGGGCGGCTCGCCCTCGACCAGCTCGGCGCCCGAGACGATGCAGATCTCGGCGAGGTCGAGACCGGCCATCGCCGCCACATAGTCGCGCGAGGCGTAGACCTTGGGCGCCGCCTGCAGCGAGGAGCCGATGCGCTTGGCGTTGCGCTCGATCTCCAGCGCGCCGGTGACGACGCGGCGCAGCGCGCGCACCGAGCGCCACTTCGCGCCCAGCACCTCGTCGCGCCATTCCCTGGGGATCTTCGGATAGGTGCGCAGATGCACCGATTCCTCGAGCCCATCGGTCTTGGCGCTGGGCCGCGCCAGCCACGCTTCCTCGGCGGTGAAGCAGGCGAAGGGCGCGAGCCAGGCGGTGATGAAGGAGAACAGCTCGGCCAGCACCGTGCGCGCCGCGCGCCGGCGCAGCGAGTCGGGCGCGTCGCAGTAGATCGCGTCCTTGCGGATGTCGAAGTACAGCGCCGAGAGGTCGACGGCGCAGAAATTGTGCAGCGACGTCGAGATCAGGTGGAAGTCGAAATCCTCGACGGCCTGGCGGAACTCGGCATCGAGCTCGGCCATGCGATGCAGCACCCAACGCTCGAGCTCCGGCATCTCCTTGGCCGGCACGCGCTCGGCCTCGCCAAAGCCGCTGAGGTTGCCCAGCAGGTAGCGCAGGGTGTTGCGCAGCCGGCGATAGGCATCGGCGTGCAGCTTCAGGATCTCCGGCCCGATGCGCTGGTCCTCGACATAGTCGGAACCGCCCCCCCTCAGGCGCAGGATGGGGGCGCCGAACTGGCCGCAGCCGTCCTGCGGCGCCACGGTATTGCCCAGCGACTTGGACATCTTGCGGCCCTGCTCGTCCATGGGGAAGCCATGGGTGAGCACCGCATCGTACGGCGCGCGGCCACGCGTGCCGCAGCTCTCCAGCAGCGAGGAGTGGAACCAGCCGCGATGCTGGTCCGAGCCCTCGAGGTAAAGCGAGGCCGGCCACTTGAGCTCGGGCCGGCCTTCCAGGGTGAAGGCGTGCGTCGAGCCGGAGTCGAACCAGACGTCGAGGATGTCCATCACCGGCTCGTACTTCGCCGGATCGTGGTCGGGCGCCAGGAAGCGCTGCGGGTTCTCGAACCAGGCGTCGGCGCCCCGCTCGCGGAAGGCGGCGACGATGCGGTCCATCACCTTCTGGTCGCGCAGCGGCTGGCCGGTCTGCTTGTCGATGAAGACGGCGATCGGCACACCCCAGGCGCGCTGGCGCGAGACGCACCAGTCGGGCCGCTGCTCGATCATCGAGCGCAGCCGCGTCTGGCCGGCCGGCGGCACGAAGCGCGTGTCGTCGATCGCCTTCAGCGCCACCTCGCGCAAGGTCCCCGGGATGCCCTGGATCGGCTCGTCCATGGCGATGAACCATTGCGGCGTGCAGCGGAAGATCACCGGTGCCTTGGAGCGCCAGGAATGCGGATAGGAATGCGTCAGCGAGCCCTTGGCCAGCAGGGTGCCGGCCTCGGCGAGGCGCGCGATCACCGCGCCATTGGCGTCGCCCGGCTTGCCCAGCTCGGTATAGACGCGCTTGCCCGCGAACAGCGCCACGCGCGGGAAGTACGCGCCGTCGTCGGCGACATAGTCCTCGGCAGGGATGCCGTGCTTGCGGCCGAGCTCGAAGTCGTCGGCGCCGTGGCTGGGCGCGATATGCACCACGCCCGTGCCGGCATCGATGGTCACGAAATCGCCGGGGAAGACCTCCGAGTCGCGGCCATAGAACGGATCAAGCGACGCCAGCGGGTGGGCGCAGGTGGTGCCCACGAGATCGGTGCCCTTCAGCGTCGCGGCATGCGAGACGTCGGCGATCTTGGCCGCAGCCAGCACCGCTCCCTTCAGCGCGGTGGCGAAGACCAGCTTCTCGCCCGGCTTGGCGCTGGAGCCCT
>CAYNOF010000508.1:0-2338 GCA_964398335.1 uncultured Rhizobiaceae bacterium | reverse complement strand
ATGCTCGTGCTCTCGCCGCGCGCCGTCGAGCGGCTGACGACCTACACGCCGCCCTGGCCGCTGCCCAAGATCTTCCGCATGACCTCGGGCGGCAAGCTGACCGAGGGTATCTTCAAGGGCGAAACGATCAACACACCCTCGATGCTCGCGGTCGAGGATGCAATCGACGGGCTGGTCTGGGGTGAGAAGGTCGGCGGGCTGCAGGGCCTGATGGCGCGCTCCAACGCCAACCTCGCAGTGCTGGAGAAATTCGTCGCCGCGCGCCCGTGGGCCGATTTCCTCGCCAGGGTGCCGGCGACGCGCTCGAACACCTCGGTGTGCATCAACATCGTGGCACCGTGGTTCACCGCGCTCGACGAGGCCAGGCAGGCGGCGGCGGCCAAGAAGATGGCCGACATGCTCGAGACCGAGAATGCCGGCTACGACCTCGGCCACTACCGCGACGCCCCGCCGGGCCTGCGCATCTGGTGCGGCGCCACGGTCGATGCGTCGGACCTCGAAGCCCTCGTGCCGTGGCTCGACTGGGCCTACGCCGAGATCGAGAAGGAATTCGGCGCCAAGGCCGCCTGAGTTTTCCACCGCGTTCGGTTTACCCCCTCTCATTCCTCCTCGTACGGGAGCGTTGAACCATGCCCAAGGTTCTCATCTCCGATGATCTGTCACCGCGCGCCGCCGAGATTTTCCGCGAGCGCGGCATCGACGTTGACGTGAAGATCGGCCTGAAACCGGCCGAGCTGCGCGACATCGTCGGCAACTACGACGGCCTGGCGATCCGCAGCGCCACCAAGGTCACCGCCGAGGTGCTGGCGGTGGCCAAGAAGCTGAAGGTCGTCGGTCGCGCCGGCATCGGCGTCGACAACGTCGACATCAAGTCGGCCACCGCCAACGGCGTGGTCGTCATGAACACGCCGTTCGGCAACGCGATCACCACCGCCGAGCACGCGATCGCGCTGATGTTCGCGGTGGCGCGCCAGGTGCCGGATGCCAACACCAGCACCCAGGCCGGCAAGTGGGAGAAGAACCGCTTCATGGGTGTCGAGCTCAGCTTCAAGACGCTGGGCCTGATCGGTTGCGGCAATATCGGCTCGATCGTCGCGGAGCGCGCCATCGGCCTGAAGATGCGCGTGATCGCCTACGATCCGTTCCTCTCGGAAGAGCGCGCCAAGGAACTGGGCGTCGAGAAGGTGACGCTCGACGAGCTCACCGCGCGTGCCGATTTCATCTCGGTCCATACGCCGCTCACCGAGCAGACCAAGAACATCCTCAGCCGCGAGCGGCTGATGAAGACCAAGAAGGGCGTGCGCATCATCAACTGCGCGCGTGGCGGCCTGGTCGACGAGCTCGCCGTGCGCGACCTGCTGATCTCCGGCCACATTGCCGGCGCCGGCTTCGACCTGTTCGACGAGGAGCCGGCGAAGGTGTACGTGCTGTTCGGCGCGCCCAACCTCGTGTGCACGCCGCATCTCGGCGCCGCCACGCTCGAGGCGCAGGAGAACGTGGCCCTGCAGGTCGCCGAGCAGATGAGCGACTATCTCAACACCGGCGCGGTGGTGAACTCGCTCAACATGCCCAACGTCTCGGCCGAGGACGCGCCGCGTCTCGCGCCGTACCTCAAGCTCGCCGAGAATCTCGGCTCCTTCGCGGGCCAGCTTACCGAGACCGGCGTGAAGGCGATCAGCGTCGAGTACGAGGGCGCGGTCGCGGCGCTCAACGTCAAGCCGCTGACCCAGGCGGTGCTGACCGGCCTGCTGCGCCCGCAGCTCGAGGCGGTGAACATGGTCAACGCGCCGATCATCGCGCGCGAGCGCGGCGTCGACGTCGCCGAGGTCAAGCACGAGCGCGACAGCGACTACCAGACCAAGATCACCGTCACGGTGACCACCGAGCGGCGCACGCGCGCAGTGTCGGGCACCCTGTTCGGCGGCACCAAGCCGCGCCTGGTGAACATCAAGGGCATCGAGATCGAAGGCGAATTCTCGCCGCACATGCTCTACATCACCAACGAGGACAAGCCGGGCTTCATCGGCCGTCTGGGCGCGCTGCTGGGCGACTCCAAGGTCAACATCGCCACCTTCCATCTCGGCCGCGACAAGCCGGGCGGCGAGGCGATCGCGCTGGTCTCGGTCGACTCGGCGATTTCGCCTGACCTGCTGAGCAAGATCGCCGCGCTGGAAGGCGTGACGCAAGCCAAGCCGTTGTCATTCTGAAACGCGGGCGCCTACACTGGCGCCATGCTGTTCGACGACGCGTTGCGCGAGACCATCCGTACCCGACTCTCCGCCTTCGAGCGCCGGGTACCCGAGGGCACCGCCAACCTGAAGCGCGCCGCGGTGGCGAT
>CAYNOF010000507.1:0-4955 GCA_964398335.1 uncultured Rhizobiaceae bacterium | reverse complement strand
CGGAAATCCTGTTCGAGGTGAAAGACGGCCTGGGCGTGATGACGCTCAACCGGCCGCGCGCGCTGAACGCGCTGTCGGTGGGCATGATCCGCGAGATGGAGCGCGTGCTGCCGCAATGGGAGAAGGATTCCCAGGTGAAGGCGGTGATCGTGCGCGGTGCCGGCGACAAGGCGTTCTGCGCCGGCGGCGACGTCGCCTTCCTGGCGCGCGAGGCGAAGGACAATCCCTCGGGCACCGGCCGGCGCGATTTCTTCCGCGAGGAGTACATCGTCAACCGCCGCATCTATCGCTTCGCCAAGCCGTGGATCTCGCTGATCGACGGCATCGACATGGGCGGCGGCGTCGGGCTGTCGGTGCACGGTACCTATTCGATCGCCACCGAGAAGTTCCTGTTCGCCATGCCGGAGACGGCGATCGCGCTGTTTCCCGATGTCGGCGGCGGCTACTTCCTCAATCGCCTGCCGGGTGCGCTGGGCGTGTTCCTGGCGCTGACCGGCTATCGCCTGCGCGCCGCGGACGCGCTGTGGGCCGGCATCGTGCAGGCCTACGTGCCGAGCGCGAAGCTGCCGGAGGTGGTCGGGGCGCTGGCCAAGGCCGATCTGTCCGGCCCGCCGCTGCAGCGGCGCATCGGTGCCATCGTTGCGCCTTTCGCGGAGGATCCTGGCGCGCCGACGCTGGCGGCGATGATGCAGGACATCGATCGCTGCTTCTCGGCCGACAGCGTCGAGGAGATCTTCGCCAAGCTGAAGGCACACGGCAGCGAGTGGGCGGGCAAGCAACTCGCCGTCCTGCAGAAGATGTCGCCGCTGTCGCTGAAGATCACGCTCGAGCAGCTGGCACGCTGTGCCAATCGCTCGTTCGAGGACGTGATGACCATCGAGTACCGCATGTCGCAGGCCTGCATGAAGCCCGACCACGATTTCTTCGAGGGCGTGCGCGCGGTGCTGATCGACAAGGATCAGAAGCCGACCTGGAACCCGCCGACGCTCGAGGGCGTATCGCGCGCGATGGTCGAATCGCATTTCAAGCCGGTCGCCAACGACCTGACGTTCGACTGAGGGAGAAACGGTTATGGCGAAGATCGCCTTCATCGGACTGGGCAACATGGGCGGGCCGATGGCCGCCAACCTGCTGAAGGCGCAGCATCAGGTTGCTGCCTTCGACCTCTCGGCCAAGGCGCTGGATGCGGCCGTCGCCTCCGGCGCCTCGCGTGCGGCCAATATCGCCGAGGCGGTGAAGGGCGCCGAGGTGGTGATCACCATGCTGCCGGCCGGCAAGCATGTGCGCGAGGTCTATGAGGGCTCGGTGCTCGCCGCGGCGGCCACGGGCGCGCTGCTGATCGACTGCTCGACCATCGATGTCGACAGCGCGCGTCATGTCGCGGCGGCGGCGGCGAAGGCGGGGCTCGACATGGTCGATGCGCCGGTCTCCGGCGGCGTCGGCGGCGCGGCGGCCGGCACCCTCACCTTCATGGTGGGCGGGCCCGATGCTGCCTTCGCGCGGGCGAAGCCGATCCTCGAGAAGATGGGCCGGAACATCGTGCACGCCGGCGCCAGCGGCAACGGCCAGGCGGCCAAGATCTGCAACAACATGATGCTGGGCATCACCATGATCGGCACCTGCGAGGCCTTCATGATGGCCAAGCGGCTGGGGCTGGATGCGCAGAAGCTGTTCGACATCGCCTCGACCGCGTCAGGCCAGAGCTGGGCGCTGACCAGCTATTGCCCGGTGCCCGGTCCGGTGCCGACCTCGCCGGCCAACCGCGACTACGCCGCGGGCTTCACGGCGGCGATGATGCTGAAGGACCTGATGCTGGCGCAGGACGCGGCGCGCTCGGCCGGTGCGGCGACGCCGATGGGTGCCACGGCGGCTCAGCTTTTCAACCTGTTCGTCGGCGCGGGCTCCGGCGCTGTCGACTTCTCCGGCATCATCCGCATGATCGACGGCAAGAGCGCCTAGGGCCGGCCGCGGAAATCGTAGCGGCTGTCGGGTGGGATCAGGCTCATCCGCGCATTGTTGATCAACTCGCCGGCTTCCGGCGAGTTGACGCGGATTTCGGTCGAATTGATGCGGCGCGAGAAGCCGGGATAGTCGCCGCGCTCGCTGATGCCGTTCTGGCACACCAGCAGGTTCCAGTCCGCGCCGCTCAGATGCACGGCGACGACGCCTCCCGCATCCGGACCGGCCAGGATTGGATCGCGGCCATACTGGTTGAAGATCGCGTCATGCGCCGCGTCGAGACGGCGCGAGAAGATGCCGCCGCTGTCCTCTTCCGGCCGCACCACCATGCGATCGTTGATGCGCCGCTGCGCGTTGCGCGAGAAGCCACGATAGATCGTGACCTCGCCGCCGCCGGACAGGAGCACCCTCGTGCGGCGCCAATGCTCGGGGATGGAGGACGGATTGACGAAGGGGATATAGGCCATGGAGAGCTCCATGCAGTTGACGCGCGCACGATAGGCGCACGCGCCGCCGCCGGCTGTTCCGCGCGGCACAACGCCTCGGTAGGATGTCGCACGCGACACTGATGGAGCCGACATGGCGACGATCACGCTTTACGACCTCGACGTCACCGGCGGCCGGCGGCCCAGCCCGTTCTGCTGGCGCGCCAAATTCGCGCTGGCGCACAAGCAGCTCGGCTGGGACGAGGTGCCGGTGGGCTTCACCGAGAAGGACAAGATCGCCTTCGCCAGCGCGCGCACGGTGCCGGTCCTGGTCGATCACGACCATGGCGACAAGGTCGTGAAGGACAGCTGGGACATCGCCGAGCATCTCGACGAGGCCTACGCCGACGGTCCCGCCTTGCTCGGCGGCGAGCGCGGCAAGGCCTTCGCGCGGTTCGTCGCCGCCTGGACCAACGTCACCCTGCACGGCGCGCTGTTCCCGCTGGTGGTGGCCGACATCCACGCCGCGGCCCATCCGACCGACCAGGCCTATTTCCGCGAGAGCCGCGAGAAGCGGCTGGGCATGACCCTGGAGGCCGCGCAATCGGCCGCACGCGAGCAGCGGATTCCCGCATGGCGCGCGACGCTGGAGCCGCTGCGCCAGCAGCTGCGCGCCCAGCCGTTCATTTCCGGCGCGGCGCCGGCCTATCCCGACTACACGGTGATGGGCGCCTTCATGTGGGCGCGCACCGTGAGCGCGCTGCCGCTGCTGGCCCAGGACGATCCGCTGACCCCCTGGATCGAACGCATGCTCGACCTGTTCGACGGCATGGGCCGTGCGCACAAGGCGGCCGCCTGATCGTCAGGCTGCGCCCTGCAGGAAGTACCAGGCGATGCCGGCGAGGCTGCTGACGAGCAGAACCGGGACCATCCCGGCCTGGAAGCGGAACACCGCGATCGCCGCGCCGGCCGCCAGCACCAGCGACGGCCAGTCGACGGAGGACAGCACCGGCACCTGGAGCGACGCGCCGAGCCACGCCGCCGGCGCGTGCTGCCTGAACAGCACCTGCAGCGCGAACCAGACCGCGAGGTTGAGGATCACGCCGACCACCGATGCGGTGATCGCGCCCAGTGCCGCCGACAGTGCCTTGTTGCCGCGCAGACCCTCGACGAAGGGCGCGCCGAAGAAGATCCACAGGAAGCAGGGCGCGAAGGTCACCCACGTGGTGAGCAGCCCGCCGAGCGTCGCGGCGAGCAGGGGATGCAGTCCGCCCGGCGCGCGATAGGCGCCGAGGAAGCCGACGAACTGCGTCACCATGATCAGCGGTCCGGGCGTGGTCTCGGCCATGCCCAGGCCATCGAGCATCTCGCCGGCCGTGACCCAATGGTAGTTGTCGACCGCCTGCTGCGCGACATAGGCCAGCAAGGCGTAGGCGCCACCGAAACTCACCACCGCCATCTTGCTGAAGAAGACGGCGATGTTGCTGAAGACGTTGTCCGGCCCCAGCGCCAGCAGCAGCGCGGCCACCGGCGCCAGCCACAGCAGCAGGAACACGGCGCTGATGGTGAGCGACCAGCGCAGATTGGGGCGGGCATGCGCGGGCGTCTCCTCGCCCAGCAGCGAGTCGTGGTCGGCGACCGGCCTGTCGCCCACCTTGCCGTGCCCGCCGCCCGCGAGGAACGCCGGCACGCCCATGCGGCCGCCGACATAGCCGAGCGTGCCGGCGAGGATGATGATCAACGGAAAGGGCACGTCGTAGAAGAAGATCGCCACGAAGGCTGCGGCGGCGATGCCGACCATCACCCGGTTCTTCAGCGCGCGCCTGCCGACGCGCACCACGGCCTCGATGACGATCGCCAGCACGGCGGCCTTCAGGCCGAAGAACAGGCCCTGCACGAGGCCGACCTTGCCGAAGATCACGTAGATCCAGCTCAGCGCCATGATCGACAGCAGGCCGGGCAGCACGAAGAGCAGGCCGGCGACCAGCCCGCCCTTGGTCCTGTGCATCAGCCATCCGATATAGGTGGCGAGCTGCTGCGCCTCGGGACCGGGCAGCAAGGTGCAGTAGTTCAACGCCTGCAGGAACCGCGTCTCGCCGATCCAGCGCTTCTCCTCGACGATGATGCGATGCATGACGGCGATCTGGCCCGCGGGACCGCCGAAGCTCAGCGCCGCGACACGCAGCCAGACTTTCACGGCGTCCTCGAAGGAGACGCCGTGGCCGCGACGTCCTTCGCTCACGGGCGGGCTCCGGCTTTCCTGGTGGAGCGTGCCGGCAGCGACGGCGGCCAGCCATGGGCCTCCTCCGACGCGTCGCGGCACCAGCGATAGAACGCGTCGTACAGCGCCATGCCGGCCTCGAGCTGCTCGAGATCGTCGGCGTACATGCGTGACTGGCCCAGCGACGCCGCCAGCAGCCCGGCCGATTCCGGCGCGAGATCGGGGCGCCCGGTATCGGCGCCGCGCACGATGACGGCGAGCTTCGAGAGCGGCTCGGTTTTCAGGCCGAACTCCTCGATCATGACGTCGAAGGTGCAGAGTTCGCCGCGATGCGTCCACATCACGTCCTT
>CAYNOF010000506.1:0-7089 GCA_964398335.1 uncultured Rhizobiaceae bacterium | reverse complement strand
CGAGGATCAGGTCGGCGCCGGCCTCGACATAGGCGTGGCCGCGCTTGTGCGCCTCATCGAGACCCGCGCCCGCGATCAGCGCCTCGGTACGCGCGATCACCAGCGGGCCGTCCTTCGACCGTGCGGCGCACGCAGCCTCGATCTTGCCCTGGAACTCCTCGATGCGGACCAGCTCCTGCCTTCCGCCGGCCAGCAGGCTGGTGTCCTTGGGAAACGTCTTGTCCTCGATCACGATGGCGCCGACGCCGGCGCGGTCGTAGGCGGCCACGACGTGACCGACATTGATCGCGTTGCCGTAGCCGGTGTCGATGTCGGCGATGACGGGAATGGCGACCTGCTCGCAGATCGCGCGCGTCATGTCGAGGTGCTGGGTCATCGACAGCAGGCTGGCATCGGGCACGCCATAGGCCGCCGACAGCTCGAAGCCGCTGGCCCAGATCGCGTGGAAGCCGGCACGCTCGGCCAGCCGCGCCGACAGCGGGTTGTGCGCCGCCATCGCGTGCGCGAGGCCCTCGCGCGCGATGATGTCCGTCAGTCGACGCGAAGCGCCTGCATTCATCACGGTGCTCCGTTTGTCCTACTCGAACAATGTAAGAAGACGCGCCAATACATCTTCGACGATCACATCAGGCAGTCGCTCGACGAAGCGCGCGCCCCTTGCGCGCAAGTCGAGAGCCCGCAGTTGATTGCAGAGCACAACGCCCTGGGTTCGCGTTCCCGCACCCATCAGCGATACCGCGAAGCCCGCGTGACGCGCGAAGTTGCCGCCTTGCGTAATGGGACAGACCAATGGGGTTCCGAGCGCATTGAATGCCGCGGGCGAGACAATCAAGACATAGCGCGCCCCCGCCTGCTCCCGGCCACCAATGGGCTCGAGGTCGACGTGGTAGACGTCACCACGCTCCATCAGATGATTTCATCGCCGACTGGCTGGCCTGCCAGCCATGCCTGGTCCTCTTCGGTCGCCGGCGCGGTGGGGTCGCATTGCGCCAAAAGTTCCGCAAGCGAATAGCGCGGCTTTGCGGGTCGCTCGATCACGATACGGCCGCCATCCACTGAGACGTCGACTTTCATATTCGGGCCAAGCCCAAGCTGATCGAGCAACGGCCGCGGGATCGCGACCATCACCGAGCCACCAACGGTACGAAGACTGGCGGTTGTCATTTCGATCTCTCCAGCGAGTTATATAAATATATAACTCGCTGGAGAGAGGTCAAGCGGCGCCTATCCCACCAGCTTCTGGCCGATCACCCGTCGCTTGCGGTTGATCTCGCGCAGATAGTCGATGCCCTCGGCGGCGACCGCGTCGCCGATCATCGAATCGCCCTCGCCGGCCAGCTCGTCCATGTCGAGCCACGGGCTGTACACGTGCCGGGTGCGCTCGGTGATGATGCCGGCCTTCAAGAGCGTCTTCACCAGCACGCGGAAGATGTTGGTGCTTTCCTTCATCGAGTTCTTGCGGCTGTTGGAGCCGAAGCGCTCGCGCACCGCGTCGCGCACCCATTTCGGATCGAGCCCGAACTCCTCGTAGATGTACGGACGCTGGCTGATGCTGGTGAGGTTGAAGAGCAGCGACTCGAAGACGTGCGCGGCCCAGTCCTCGACCTTGTCGTGCTCTTCCGGCGTGAGGTTCGGCAGGGTGCGGTCGGCCCAGATCTTGCCGAACTTGTGGTGGAAGGCCTCGTCGGTCATCACCAGCTGCACCAGCCGCTTCAGCAGCGGATCGCGTGTGTAGGCGTGGGTGTCGGCGAAGGCGCCCATGGCGAGGCCCTCGAGCATGATCTGCATGCCGACCAGCTTCTTGTAGACGATCGGGCTCAGCACGATCTCGTTGAGGAACTTCGCCAGCTCCGGGCTGCACGGATAGGGCGTGCCCCAGCGCGCCTTGATGTAGCGGCCGAAGCCCGCGACGTGGCGCGCTTCCTCGCGTGCCTGGTTGGCGGCGTATTCCTGCGCGCCGGGATCCAGCAGGATGTCGCACAGCGACGCCGACAGCGACAGCGCGCCCTGCTCGCCGTGCAGGATGCCGGACAGGCGGAAGCGCGTGATGTTGTTGGCCAGGCGGATCTTCTGCCCCTCGTCCAGCTTATCGCCCACCGCGCTCTGCAGCTCCGGCACGCGGTCGGGCGGCATGATGTATTCCTTCGTCACGTCGAAGGGCGTCGCGTAGTCGAGATAGGCCGGGTTGAACGGATCCCAGAAATGATCGTGGGTCGCGCCGATGATGCCGTCGAAGGCATTCGAGCGCGTCTCGTAGCGATCGACCTCGATCATCGCCGGGAAATCGTCGGGGGCGACAACCCGGTAGGCCGGGTCGCGCGTGATGTGCTGGTCGTCTCGGAACGAGCCGCTCATCGCTTCCTCCATGCTCTGGGCCGCTCTCCCGGCGGCTAATTTGAAAAGCCTACCCTCCTTTTACGTTAACGTAAACGTCAATCTGATCCCCGGCCTCACCTGAGGAGCGGCCCGCTACGCGGCCTCCTCAGGATGAGGCAGGGGTCACTTCTTCGACAGGCCCCAGAACACCGTCACCGGGGCGTTGATCCAGCCCTGCACCTGGGTGCTGATGCCGGCGACGCTGAAGGCCTCGCCGAGATGCACGTGGGTGACGATCTTCATGTAGTGCAGCTGCACCTCCTCGGCGATGGCGCGGCGTGCGGCCGGGTCGGCGGCGAGCGCGTATTGCTCGCGCAATTTCTCCATCTGCTCGTCGCAGGGCCAGCCGGCGCGGCTCTTCTCGCAATTGGCCTGGAGGAAGGGCGTCATCAGCGGGTCGAACAGATCGGCCATCGACCAGTAGGTCAGGAACACGTCCCAGCCGCCCTCGGAGGGCGGGCCCTTCTTGGTCAGCAGGCGGTTGACCAGCGACTGCCAGTCCATCGACTGCATGTCGACCTTGAAGCCGGCGCGCTCGAGCAGCCCCTTGGCCACCGGCGCGAGATTGGCCAGCGAGGCGGTGTCGGTGGCATGCAGGATGGTCACCGGCCTTCCGTCGTAGCCGCCTTCCTTCAGCAGCTCGCGCGCCCTCGCGGCATTGCCCTCGATCTTGCCGTCCATGCCCTTGGTCGATTCCAGCGGCGAGCCGCAGGGGAACAGCGACTTGCAGGCGCGATAGAAGCGCGGATCGCCGACCACCGCCTTGAGGAAATCCTCCTGGTTCAGCGCCATCTGCGCCGCCTGGCGCAGCGTCTCGTTGTTGAACGGCGCGTGCAGCCAGTTGGGACGGAAGACGTACTGGTTGCCGATCTCGGCCTTCACCAGGGTGATCTTCCTGTCCTTCTCGACCAGCGGGATCAGGTCGTAGGGCACCTGCTCGAGCACGTCGATCTCGCCGTTGAGCAGCGCGTTCACCTGGGTCTGCGGATCGGGGATCCACACCCATTCGACGCGCTCGACATTGACCACCTTGCCGCCGGCGAGGCCCGAGGCCGGCTCGCTGCGCGGCTTGTACTTCCTGTTCTTGACGTAGACGACCTTCTCCCCCGGCTTCCATTCGTCCTGCTTGAAGACGAACGGGCCGGAGCCGACATACTCCGAGATCTGCTTGAACGGATCGGTCTCGGCCACGCGCCTGGGCATGATGAACGGCACGACGACGCTGGGCTTGGCCAGCGACTCGATCACCAGGCCGTAGGGCTGCTTCATCTCGATCTCGAAGCTGCGGGCATCGATCACCCGCATCTCCTTCATGAACAGCAGCAGCTTCTGGCCCATCGGATCGCGCGCGCCCCAGCGCTTGAGCGAGGCGACGCTATCCTCCGATGTCACCGGCTTGCCGTCGTGCCACTCCAGGCACTCGCGCAGGGTGAAGGTCCAGACGCGCTTGTCGTCGCTCACCTTCCAGCTCTCGACCATCTGCGGCTGCGGCTGGAACTTCGCATCGAGCGCAAAGAGCGTGTCGTAGATCAGGTAGGCGTGGTTGCGCACGATGTAGGCGCCGCTCCACACCGGGTCGAGCACCTTCACGTCGGAGTGCATCACCACGCGCAGGGTCTGCGCCTGCACGAAGCCCGCCGGGATCGCGGTGAGCGTCAGGGCCAGGGCCAGCGACGCGAGACGCCCGATCGACCAGCGCGGCATGACGGCCTCCTATTTCTTGGACATGCCCCAGAAGATGGTCACCGGCGGCGGCTCGCCCGTGATGGTGACGTTCTTGCGCAGCGCCGACACGCCGAACCACTCGCCCAGCTGCACGTGGGTGACGATCTGGGTGTTGTAGACCTGGATCTCCTGCGCCAGCGCCTTCTTCTTCGCCGGATCGGCTTCGCGGGCATAGGCGTCGCGCAGCTTCTCCATCTTCTCGTCGCAGGGCCAGCCCGGCCGTGCCTTGTCGCAGGTCGAGACGAGATAGGGCGTCATCACCGGATCGAGGATGTCGACGTGGCTCCAGCTCGTCGAGAAGGCGTTCCATCCGCCTTCGGACGGCGGACCCTTCTTGGTCGCCAGGCGATTGACCACCGAGGTCCAGTCCATCGGCGCCAGCTCGGTCTTGAAGCCCGCCTTCTCGAGCAGCGACTTGGCGATCGGCCCCATGTTGCCGATCACCGTCAGATCGGTGGGGTAGAGGATGGTGATCGGCGTGCCGTCATAGCCCGCCTCCTTCAGCATGTCGCGCGCCTTGGCCGCGTTGCCTTCGATCAGGCCCGCCATGCCGGCATCCGACGCCAGCGGCGAGCCGCAGGGAAACAGCGACTTGCAGGTCCGGTAGTAGCGCTTGTCGCCGATGATGCCCTCGAGGAAGTCCTCCTGGTTCAGCGCCATCATCGCCGCCTGGCGGATCTTGGGATTGTTGAAGGGCGGCGTCAGCCAGTTCATGCGGAAGACGTACTGGTTGCCGACCGAGCCCTTGATCAGGGTGATCGACTTGTCCTTCTCCAGCAGCGGCATCAGGTCGTTGGGCACCGACTCGATCATGTCGATCTCGCCGTTGATCAGCGCGTTGACCTGGGTCTGCGCGTCGGGGATCCAGACCCATTCGACGCGATCGAGCAGCACCACCTTGCCGCCGGCGAGGCCCGACATCGGTTCGCTGCGCGGCTTGTACTTCGGGTTCTTGACGTAGACGACCTTCTCGCCGGGCTTCCACTCGTCCTTCTTGAAGATGAACGGCCCGGAGCCGATCACCTCGTCGAGCGCCTTGAACGGATCGGTCTCGGCCAGCCGCTTGGGCATCATGAAGGGCACGACGACGCTGGGCTTGCCCAGCGCTTCGATCACCAGGCCGAACTTCTCCTTGAGCACGATCTGGAAGGTCCTGGCGTCGACGACCTTGTACTCGGCGACCGACTGCGCCAGCTTCTGGCCCATCGAATCGCGCACCGCCCAGCGCTTGATCGAGGCGATGCAGTCCTCCGACGTCACCGGCTTGCCGTCGTGCCATTCCAGCCCGTCGCGCAGGGTGAAGGTCCAGGTCAGGCCGTCGGCGCTGGTCTCGTACTTGTCGACCATCTGCGGCTTGATCTGGAACTTCTCGTCCATCGCGAACAGCGTGTCCCAGACGAGATAGCCGTGGTTGCGCACGATGTAGGCGCCGCTCCAGATCGGATCGAAGGTCTTGAGATCCGAGTGCATCACCACCCTGAGCGTGGATTGCGCCCAGGCCGGCAGCGCCAACGCGACGCTCAGCGCCGCTGCCGACAGAGCGGACCGGATGAAGCGCCTCATGCAACCCTCCCCCAAGGCCTGCGGACGAATACCGGGATGCGCCGTGCCCGCGACGTTGTGCGTCGCAAACTCCATGCCGAAGCGCCCTTCGCGGCAAGCGACCATTCAGTTACAGTCGCGGCCCAACACTACGCCCTGAGGGGCCCCGGGGGAGAAGCCGAGAGGTGGCGACAGACGCGGTCACGGACGTACCTGCGCAGCGTCTGGTTCCCCTGTTTCTCGTCTGCCTGGCCTCGATCGCCTACGAGATCTCGCTGACGCGATTCTTCGCCATCGCGAGCTGGTCGGAGTACGGCTACTGGGTGATCTCCATGACCATGGCCGGGCTGGCGGCCAGCGGCGTGGTGGCCTCGTTGCTGTCGCGCACGCTGACGCGCGCCTTGCCGGTCCTGCTGCCGCTGCTGCCGATCCTGATGCTGCTGGCGGCGTCGCTCGGCTGGGTCTGGGTCACCGTCGTGCCGTTCAACCCGCTGGAGCTGCAGAACAAGCAGCTGTGGTCCGACCAGCTCCTGAACATCGCGCAGTACTACGCCGCGATCTTCCCGTTCTTCTTCATGGTCGGACTCTACGTCTCGGCCAATTTCGTGCTCTACAACCAGCGCATCGGCCGGGTGTACGCCTTCGATCTGGCGGGCGCCGGGCTGGGCGCGGCGCTGCTGCTGGCGCTGATGTTCTTCGTGCATCCGTTCGGGCTGGTGGCCTGCCTGCTGCCGGCGCTGGCGCTCGCCGCCTGGCTCGAGCTGTCGCCGGTGTGGCCCCGCCTGCACGTGCGCATCGGCGCGCTGGCGGCGCTCGCGGTCGCGGAGCTCGCGACGCTGCTGCTCGCCCAGCCGCGCATCAACGAATACAAGGAAGTCTTCGCGCCCATGAACACCCAGGGCGCGCAGGTGCTGGCGACGGTGACCTCGCCCAAGGGCCTCTACCAGCTGCTCGACAATTTCACCGAGCGCCTCGACACCGACATCTCCAACAACCCCGACGTCATGGCCGGCGCGACCATGCCGAAGGCCTATGGCCTGTACGCCGACGGCAATCGGCTGGCCTCGCTGCCGCGCACGACCGAGGTCGACACACGCTACTTCGTGGCCGCGCTCGATTCCCTGCCCTATCGCCTGCGCGCGCCCGAGGCGACCTTGCTGCTCGGCGCCGCCGGCGGCTTTCGCATCCACGAAGCCGTGCGCGCCGGCGCCGCACGCGTCGTGGTGCTCGAGCCCGACAATGCATTGCGCGGCGCGCTGACGCGCGGGATCGGCCCGGCGCCGGCCTTTCCCGCCGACGAACGGGTGAGCATCCGCGACATCAGCCCGCTGGCGACCGGCGTGATCGCGCGGGAAGGACCATTCGACGTCATCGACGTCACGCGCGAGTTCCTCGGGCAGTCCGACACGAACCGCGCCGCGCTGTCGGTCGAGGTGCTGGGCGACT
>CAYNOF010000505.1:0-1618 GCA_964398335.1 uncultured Rhizobiaceae bacterium | reverse complement strand
ATGCCCGGCTCGAGGCCCATGTAGGCAAGGCTGCGGGCCACCGCGGCGCGGCGCGTGTCGTCGGCTTCGTCAGCCGGATCGGGCATCGTGGCGCCGATGGCGACGACGTCCTGCGGGCTGGTGCCCCAGGTCACCTGCGGCGCAATGGCAGCGGCGTCCAGCGCGACCTCTCGGTCAAAGGTGGCGCCTGGATCGGACGGCAAGGTCCTCCAGCCGGCGACGGCCTGCTCCCAGGCCTCGGCCGGCGGCGCCTTCGGCCGGCCCCTGAGGTAAGCGAAGGTGACGTCATCCGGCGCGATCAGCCCAGCGCGCGCGCCCGCCTCGATCGACATATTGGACACCGTCATGCGGCCCTCCATGGAGAGGTCGCGGATCGCCGAGCCGGCATACTCGATGACATGGCCCGTGCCGCCCGCCGTGCCGATGGTGCCGATCAGCGCCAGGACCAGGTCCTTGGCGGTGACGCCGAACGAAAGCGCGCCATCGACGGTGACGCGCATGTTGCGTGAACGCCGAGCGATCAGGGTCTGCGTCGCCAGCACGTGCTCGACTTCCGAGGTGCCGATGCCGAACGCGAGCGCGCCGAAGGCGCCATGCGTGGCGGTGTGGCTGTCGCCGCACACAACGGTCATGCCGGGCTGGGTGTATCCCTGCTCGGGGCCGATGACGTGCACGATGCCCTGGCGGATATCCGTCATGGAGAAGTACGGGACGCCGAACTCGCGCACGTTGCGCTCCAGCGTCTCGACCTGATGGCGCGACAGCGGATCGGCGATGCCGGCGCTGCGGTCCGTCGTCGGCACGTTGTGGTCGGCGACGGCGATGGTGGCGAGCGGCCGACGCACTCTGCGGCCCGCCGCCCGCAGCCCTTCGAATGCCTGCGGGCTCGTCACCTCGAGAACCAGATGGCAGTCGATGTAGAGCAGCACCGTGCCATCGTCGTTCTCCTCGACCAGGTGGATGTCCCAGACCTTGTCGTACAGCGTGCGCGGCCCGCTCATGGTCCCCTCCGACTTGCTGCCTGCGCGCGAGATGTAGCCGGGTAGTTTGACTGGTAACAGGAGGCCATTTATCCTGGTATAAATTTTGCCATGCCAGCCCTGCCCCTGAACAAGCGCCACGAACTGGGCGACTTCCTGCGTGCCCATCGCGCCCGCCTGTCGCCGGCAAGCCTCGGCCTGCCCGCGATCGGCCGCCGCCGCACGCCGGGCCTGCGGCGCGAGGAAGTGGCGCAGGCCTGCGGCATGAGCCCGACCTGGTACACCTGGCTGGAACAGGGCCGCGACATCGCGGCGTCGCCGCCCGCCCTGTCGGCGCTGGCGCGCGCCCTGCAACTCACGCCGGCCGAGCGCGCCTATCTCTTCGAGCTGGCCGACCGGCGCGATCCCAGCCTGCCGAGCCGCGCCGGTGAAGACGGCATGGACGGGCCGGCCGCCCTCGCCCGCGCCATCGCGGCTATCGATGGTCCTGCCTATCTGCTCGATTCGCTATGGAACGCGCGGGCCTGGAACCGGCCGGCGGCGGGATTGTTTCTGGGCTGGCTCGACGGCGCCGTCGATCGCAACCTGCTGCGCTACATCTTTCTCAGCCCGGTCGCGCGCAAGATCATCCCCGACTG
>CAYNOF010000504.1:0-2853 GCA_964398335.1 uncultured Rhizobiaceae bacterium | reverse complement strand
GGACGCTGAGCGCGTGGGCCAGCGCCACGACCGCGTCGGCGTCGTCCGGGCGGGCAGGGCGGATCGTGGGGCGCTCAGAAGAAATCAAGTGTCAGCCCGTCCTGCCGGTCGCGGGCCAGCTCGTAGAGCGCCACGGCGGTGGCGTTCGACACGTTGAGGCTGGGCATCGAGCCGCGCATCGGCAGGCGGGCCAGCAGGTCGCAATGCTCGAGCGTCAGCCGGCGCAGGCCTTCGCCCTCGGCGCCCATGACCAGCACGATGCGTCCGTCGTGCTTGGCCGCCGACAGCAGCTGGTTGCCGCGCTCGTCCAGGCCGATCACCCAGAAGCCGGCCTCCTTCAGCTCGCGCAGCGTGCGGGCAAGGTTGGTGACGCGCATCAGCGGCACGCGCTCCAGCGCACCGGACGCGGCCTTGGCGAGCGTGCCGGTCTCGTCCGGCGCATGGCGCTCGGTCACCAGCACGCCCGAGGCGCCGAAGGCCTCGGCCGAGCGCAGGATGGCGCCGACATTGTGCGGGTCGGTGACCTGGTCGAGCGCCACGACCACGGCCTTCTCGCCGCCACGGGCGAGGACGTCGTCGAGCGTCGGCTCGGGCAGGGCGCCCACCGCCGCCAGCAGGCCCTGATGCACCGCGCCGGAGGGCAGGTGTGCACCGATGCGCTCGCGCGGTACGATCTCCGGCTGCGGCACGGCGCGGCCCTTCAGGTCGATCCTGGCCAGATCCTCCTGCAGGCGCTGCGCCGCCTCGGCCGTCGCCAGCACGCGGAACACCCGGCGCTGCGGGTTGGCCAGCGCCGCCACCACGGGATGGCGGCCGTAGAGCCAGACCTGCCCGCCGCCCGGCGCACCGCCGCGCTCGCGCTCGAAGACGCGCGGTTCAGGGGCACGGGACGGCCGGCGGCCGCGATCATGAGGACGAGGAGCCATGGCCGCGCGCTATAGCCGCCGCCGCGCGGCGAGGCAAATCGGAACCGTCGACGCGCCGGCGCGCTCTACAGCCGGGCCCAACGCGGAGGTCATATCGTGGATCGACAGGATCGGCACGACCGGGTGCTGCAGGCAGTCCTCGGCGACAACCTGATGGCGGGAACGCTGCGGCTGTTCCTCGCGATGGGCGTTCTGAGCGCGCTTGGCGGCGTCGTGTTCTGGTCTCTCGTCGGCCGGTGAAGCCTTCAACGTGATGGCGACGTCTTGAGGTAGGCCTCGGCCCGCCTGGCGACCTCGCGGGCCTTCGCCGCGGCGGCGCCGGTATAGGTCTGCGGCTTGCCCAGCATGGTGATGGTCTCCGGCGGGATCCTGCGCCACACCTCGTCTGCCGATTGCTGCTGGAGGGCCCATTGGGTCGCTTCGAGAAGCGAGACGCCGCTCTGTGCCGAATGCGGCATCGCGATGTGATTCACCAGCTCGTGGGCGTCGCCCTCATAGCCCGCCATCTGCAGCGCGATGTAGATCGGCTCGGCAAGGATGGCGTCGCCCTGAGCACCGAAGTTCCGCTTGAGCGAGGCTTCGTCGAGCGAGATGCGCGCGATGAACGGCTTGCCGTCCGTCTCGCGCAGCAGCGTGTTGAGCTGCGTCACCAGGTTGACGACGATCGTCGGGAAGTCCCGGGCGATCGGGCTGCCGACCAGGTCGCGCTGGTGCTCGCTGATCATCGTCGCCAGGACCTTGCCGAATTCGACCTGGTTCTTGATCCATGTGCCTTCGAGGTTCTCGAAATTGATCGGGTTGCGCTTGTGGGCCATGGTCGAGGAGCCGACCTGGCCTTTCTCGAAGGGCTCGCCGAGCTCGGCGATCTCCGTGCGCATCAGGTGCCGGCCGTCGCGACCGAACTGGCCCAAGGCGGCGGAAAGCTTGACGCAGGAGAACAGGTAGTCGGCGAGCGGTTCGGGCGGAAGGATCTGCGTGCTGATCGGCGCGGCCTGGAGGCCGAGCTTCTCGAGCACGCGCTCCTCGAAGGTCCTGTCGCCGCTGCGTGCCGCGATGCCGAGCCCCACCTGCGCGTTGTAGACGCCGACGGCGCCGGAGATCTTGCCCACCAGCTTGTCCGCCGCACTGTTGGCGCTCTGGATGTTGGCGAGAATCCGGCTGAGGATCGTCGCGAACCAGAAGCCGACGGTGATGGGCAGCGCGTGCTGGCCGTGCGTCCGCCCGATCTGAGGCTGAAGCGCGAAGGCGTCGACTCGCTCGACGAAGAGGCCAATCACCCGGTCGGTGAGACGCCTGACCACTTCGTGCGCGCGCACGAACTGCAGGGCCCGGGCGGTGTCGAGCGCGTCATAGCTCGTCAGCGGAACGTGGATCCAGCGCCGAAGACCCGGGTCCACCTTGCTCTGGGCGATACGCACCCAGGCGCGGATGTCGTGCCGGGTCACCTGACGCTCGACGTCGTCGACTTCGGTCGTCGAGATGGCGAGGAGCTGCTGCTCGACGAGCGGCGTGAGGGACGCGATGTTGGCCGCGGGAATGATGCCGATGTCGGCCAGCGTCTTGATCGTCGCGATCTCCACTTCGGCAATGGCCCGGAACAGGTTGTCGTAGCCGAAGATCGATTGCAGGTCCTTCGGCTGATACCGGGGGTTCCCTGGAAGCGAGAGATTTCCCAAGGCTTGCTCCTTTCACGGCCGGACGTCGACCACGACCGGCACATGGTCGCTCAGTCCCGCGCCGCACCACGGTCCGAAGGCGCCGATGTCGAGAGCGGCGATCCGGCCGACCCAGGGCTGGGGCAGGAAGACGTAGTCGATATGGTAGGTTGGACCATCCTGCGCGCGGTCGCGCCAGTAGAGGGTGGGCGTGGTCTCCTGGCCATGCGCCTCGCCGCGCACGGTGTGATAGGCGCTGACCAGGCCCATCT
>CAYNOF010000503.1:0-2776 GCA_964398335.1 uncultured Rhizobiaceae bacterium | reverse complement strand
GCGGGCGATCATGTCGCCGATGACGTGCTCGGCCTCGACACGGAAACTGTTCTCCAGGTCGCGCAGCATCGAGGCGGCGAATTTCGAACCGCGCGTCGTGAGGTAGGTGCGCACACCGTCCATCGCCCCGGCACCCGGTTCGTGGCCGGCGGCACGCGCGACCTTGCGGCACTCCTCGATCGCCTCGAGCATGAGGTCGGCGCCCTCGTCGGTCTCGAGGATGTCGCAGACGGCGCCGCGCAGCGAGCCGGTCATCGCCGCCAGCGCGCACAGCATCACCCACTTGTCCCACATGTCCTGCACGATGTCGGACTGCACGCCGCCATCGAAGCCGGACGCGCCGATCGCCGCCGCCAGATCCTGCAGCGCCGGGCGCGGCGCCCTGCCCTTGTCGCGTTCGCCGGTCAGCAGGGCGGCCAGCGGCACCATGTGCACCACGGTGCCGTCGGTCGCGAGCGTCGAGCTGATGCGGGCCACGCCGCCCAGCACCCGCTCGGCGCCGAAGCGCGCATCGAGCACGTCGAGATGCTTCATGCCGTTGAGCAGCGGCACGATCGCGGTGTCGGGCCCGATGCCCGGCGCCAGCGTGTCGATCGCCGAATCGAGGTCGTAGGCCTTGCACGAGAGGATCGCCAGATCGTAGGGCCCGCCCTCGGTGGCGTCGGACACGACCTTGACCTGCAGGGTGGCATCGCCCTTGGGGCTGATGATCTTCAGCCCGTTGTTGCGCAGCAGCGTCGCGCGCGCCGGGCGTACCAGGAAGGTCACATCGGTGCCGGCCTGCTGCAGGCGCCCGCCGAAATAGCCGCCGACCGCGCCGGCGCCGAGAATCAGGAGCTTCATCAGCCGCGCCCGTCCAGGTAGTCGTGCAGCCAGTCCACCAGGTCTTCGGTCTGGTGATGGACCCAGTCCAGCGCCAGGCCCTGCGCGCGCTGCGTGCTCTCGGGCGTGCGGATCCACACCGTGCGCATGCCCAGCGCATGCGCCGGCTTCAGGTTCACCGCGATGTCGTCGAGCATGATGGCCCGCTCGGGCGCGACGCCGTATTTGCCGACGATGTCGCGATACACCACCATCTCCGGCTTGGGCACGTAGTCGGCGGCGACGATGTCGTAGATGCCCTCGAAATGATGCGCCACGCCCAGCCGCTCCAGCACGCGCTCGGCATGGCGCACGGTACCGTTGGTGAACACGATCTTGCGGCCGGTGAGCTTGGTCAGTGCCTGGTCGAGCCGCGGGCTGGCCTCGACCGGCGCGTAGTCGATGTCGTGCACGTAATCGAGATAGGGCACCGGATCGACCTGGTGCAGCGTCATCAGCCCGCGCAGCGAGGTGCCGTGCGTCTTCCAGTATTCCTTCTGGATGCGCTTGGCCTCGTCGTAATGCACGTCGAGCAGCTGGGAAATGAACTCGCCGATGCGCCGGTCGGTCTGCGCGAAGAGATCGCAGCGCGCCGGGTAGAGCGTGTTGTCGAGGTCGAACAGCCAGCACTCGGGCTGCGCGACAGCAGGGGTTCCAGTCATGGCCGCCCGCTCTAGCCGGTTGGGCCGGCGCTGTCGAGCCGCCGCCCGCCGGTCACCCGCCGCACAACTGAGACAAACAGCCGGAACATCTTGGGCAGCAACCAGATCATCAGCGCCACGACGATGGCCAGCAGGATCAGGAAGATCACGGCGTTCTTGATCGCCAGCCACAGGCCGCCGACCACGGCGATATCCTCGAGGATGGAAAGCCCGATGCTGCTGCCCGGCGCCACGCCGGTGGCGGCGACGTGCGCGCCTGTCTTGGTGGCATGGCTGCCGAAGGCCAGGGTGCCGCCGACCAGGGCGGCGGCGACAATGATCGCCGGGTCGGCATCGCCCACCGCGGCGCCGGCCAGCACCGCGCCGGCGGGGATGCGCAGGAAGGTATGGATGAAGTTGCTGACGGTATCGACCGCCGGGATCTTGTCGGCGAAGAAGTTGATGGCGTAGAGCACGGCGGCCAGCGCCAGGATCCAAGGCGATTCCAGCGCCTGCAGGCTCTCCGGCAGGCGCACCGCGCCGACGCGGCCGGCGATGCCGATGGTCAGCGCCGCGAGATACATGTTGATGCCGCTGGCCCAGCTGCCGCCCAGCGCGAGCGCCAAGGTCGCCAGCGTGTCCATGGCGCTACATCGCCCGCCGCGCCTTGAGCGCGGCCGCCAGCGTGCCCTCGTCGAGATAGTCGAGCTCGCCGCCCACCGGCACGCCGTGCGCGAGGCGCGAGACCTTCACGCCCTCGATCTCGGCCAGCCGGTCGGCGAGGTAGTGCGCCGTGGTCTGGCCGTCGACCGTGGCGTTGGTGGCGAGGATCACCTCGCGCACCGTGCCATTGCGCGCGCGGCGCATCAGACCGGCGATGTTGAGATCCTCGGGCCCGACGCCGTCGAGGGCGGAGAGCGTGCCGCCCAGCACGTGATAGGCGCCGGCGAAGACGCGGCCGCGCTCCAGTGCCCACAGATCGGCGACGTCCTCGACGACACAGACCAGCGAAGCGTCGCGGCGGTTGTCGCTGCACACGGCGCAGGGATCGGTGGTGTCGAGATTGCCGCACACCGAGCAGGTGCGGATCGCCTCGGCGGCGCGGCTGATCGCCTGCGCCAGCGGCGTCATCAGCGCCTCGCGCTTCTTCAGCAGGTGCAACGCCGCACGCCGCGCCGAGCGCGGGCCCAAACCCGGCAGCTTGGCGAGCAGCTGGATCAGCCGGTCGATTTCAGGCCCGGTCATCGGCGAGTCAGCGGCTGTCGCACAGGGTC
>CAYNOF010000502.1:0-3924 GCA_964398335.1 uncultured Rhizobiaceae bacterium | reverse complement strand
GAGGATCGGGGCGGATGTCATGCGAAACTCCTGTTGCGGACTGAGCAGGGAACGCGTGTGAGACAGACGCTAGCCTCAACCGCCGGGGCGGGCCAGCACTTCGAAGCGGCGCGTCTGTCGCCCGCCATCGGCGGCGAGCTCGATCTCGAGCAGGCCGGACAGCTCCAGCGGCGTCCTGGCCTTGGCATCGAACGGGGTGAGATCCAGCGCCAGGGTGCCGTCGCCGACGCGGAAGCTCTGCCGGGCGGAGTGATCGATGACGTCGCCCTGATAGGGATAGAAGTACGCCGCGACCGGCGCGCCGCCGAGCTTGCTCACGTCGATGTTCAGCCGCAGCTTGTCCTCGGCGCGCGACACGGTGGCGTCGATCGACGGCGGCAGCACCGGCTCGAGCGCCACGGTCTCAGGCGCGGGTGGGTCGATGGCGGCGACGTCGAGCTGGAACTTGCCGGCCTCCGGCACGCAGACCTTGTCGCAGACCAGCCAGGTCGCCTCGGCGTCGATACGGGTGGTGCCCGGCGGCAGCGTGGCCTTGGCCACGAAGAGCACCTCGCCGTCGTGGCCGTAGGAGACGATGCCGCCGATGTCGATGCGCTCCGGCGACGGCCAGCCGGTGATCGTCGCGGTGGCGCCATCGGGCGTCACCAGCTTCAGGGTCGGCGGCTCGCCCGAATCGCCGGGATTGCGCCAGTAGGTGTGCCAGCCCGGCTTCACGGTCAGGCGCAGGCCGAGCGACAGCCGGCCGTCATCGAGGCGGTCGAGCGCCACCAATTGGGCCCGGACATGCGGCGTGACCACCGGTGCGGAGATCGTCTCGGCCCTGGTGCCGGCGGCGAGGGCCACGCCCAGCGCAAGGCTGGCGGCCCATGGAAGGATGCGCTTGGTCATTGCCCGCGATATACGCGGATTCGACCGCCCGCCGCCCCTCAACGATGCGTGACCCATGGTCAGATCATAGTCATGCACAGCACCCCCCGGGTTGGTATCGCTGGCCAAAGCCCCTCCGCCTCCAGGTAACTTCATGTTCAATGGTGAATCATACCTGATGAATCTTCACGTTGATTCAATGATTTGAAGGGCTCCCATGAGTTTCCGGGGACGCGGGCCGGAGTCAGCCCGCCTGACCTGTTTGTTGCGCCGCACAGCGATGACGCAAAACTACCAACAGGCTTTTCCACAAAGCGCGGAACGCCGCGCCGCGCTTCACGACGGTACTTTCCGGGCCACCCGCGCCCAATATATCCACCAGACATCCGCTTCCGTTCACCGATGCCCGATCCGCTGATCCCGACCCCACCGCTGCCCGGCCCCGACGAATCGCTGGCCGTGCCGTCGCCCGAGGCGGCGGCGGATGTCGCGGTCGAGGAAGCGGCGGAGGCCGAACTCGAGGCACCGGCGCCGGCCGAGGGCTCGCTGGCGGCCGGCACGGCGACCATCGCCGGCTATGTGAAGACGCTGCCGCGCAAGCCCGGCGTCTACCGCATGGTCGATCGCAAGGGCGAGGTGCTCTATGTCGGCAAGGCGCGCTCGCTGAAGAGCCGCGTCGCCAGCTATACTCAGCCGACGCGACTCTCGACCCGGCTGATGCGCATGGTGTCGTCGACGGCGACGATGGAGTTCGTCGTCACCGGCAGCGAGGCCGAGGCGCTGCTGCTCGAGAACAACTTGATCAAGCGATTTCGGCCGCGCTTCAACGTCCTCCTGCGCGACGACAAGTCGTTCCCCTACATCGTCATCCGCCGCGACCACCCCTGGCCGCAGCTCGCCAAGCATCGCGGCGCGCGCAATGCGCATGACGAGTATTTCGGCCCCTTCGCCTCGGCCGGCGCGGTGACCCATACGCTCTACACCCTGCAGCGCGCCTTCCCGCTGCGCTCCTGCTCGGACTCGATCTTCGCCTCGCGCACGCGGCCCTGCCTGCAGCATCAGATCAAGCGCTGCGTCGCGCCTTGCGTCGGCCGCGTCACGCCGGAGGAATACGAGACCCTGGTCGGCGAGGTGCGCGACTTCCTGTCCGGCCGCACGCGGCAGGTGCAGGAGACGCTGTCGCAGCGCATGGAAGAGGCCGCCCAGGCGCTCGACTTCGAGAAGGCCGCGGTGTTCCGCGACCGCATCCGCGCGCTGACCGCGATCCAGGCGCACCAGACGATCGAGATCACCGGCATCGACGAGGCCGATGTCTTCGCCGCCTACGAGCAGGAAGGCCAGATCGGCGTCCAGGTCTTCTTCGTGCGCGCCAGCCAGAACCTCGGCAACCGCGCCTATTTCCCGGTGCACGGCCGCGAGCTCTCGGTGCCCGAGGTGCTGGAGAGCTTCATCGGCCAGTTCTACGACGGCCGCCCGCCGCCCGCCGAGATCCTGGTCAGCCACGAATTGCCCGAGGCCGAGCTGCTGGCCGGCGCGCTGTCGATCGCCGCCGGCGAGCGCAAGGTCGAGATCCTCTGCCCCAAGCGCGGCTCGCGGCGCGAGCTGATGGACCACGCGCTCACCAATGCGCGCGAGGCGCTGGGCCGCCGCCTCGCCGAAGGCAGCTCGCAGCGCAAGCTGCTCGAGGGTGTGGCGCGCGTCTTCGGCCTCGAGGCGCCGCCGGCGCGCATCGAGGTCTACGACAACAGCCACATCCAGGGCAGCGACGCGGTCGGCGGCATGATCGTCGCCGGCCCCGACGGCTTCCAGAGGAACCAGTACCGCAAGTTCAACATCCGCACCGCGGCCGCACCCGGCGCCGCGCCGCCGCCCGGCCCCGTCGAGGGCGGCGCCATCAGCGCCGGCGACGATTACGGCATGATGCGCGAAGTGCTGACGCGCCGCTTCCGGCGCGCGCTCAAGGAGGATCCGGAGCGCGACAAGGGCATGTGGCCCGACCTGGTGCTGATCGACGGCGGCCTGGGCCAGCTCAACGCGGCGCTGGAGGTGTTCGCGGAGCTCGCCATCGACGACGTGGCGCTGGTCTCGATCGCCAAGGGGCCCGACCGCGATGCCGGCCGCGAGCGTTTCTTCATGCCGGGCCGGGCGCCTTTCTCGCTCGAGCCGCGCGATCCGGTCCTCTACTTTCTGCAGCGTCTGCGCGACGAGGCGCATCGCTTCGCGATCGGCACGCACCGCACGCGCCGTTCGATGGGCATCTCGCGCTCGGGCCTGGACGAGGTGCCGGGCATCGGCGCCAGCCGCAAGCGGGCGCTGCTGCATCATTTCGGTTCGGCGCGCGCCGTCGCCACGGCCACGCCCGAGGACCTGCAGGCCGTGCCCGGCGTCTCGCGCACGATGGCGAAGAAAATCTATGACCACTTCCGAAGCGGCGGCTAGAGTCGGCGGCGAAAGCCCTCGCCGCGGAACGATGCCGTTCAACCTGCCCAACCTGCTGACCCTGGCGCGCATCGGCGCGATCCCGCTGGTCGTCGCCTCGTTCTGGCTCGACCGCGGCTGGGCGCAATGGACGGCGGCGCTGCTGTTCCTCGCCGCCAGCATCACCGACTATTTCGACGGCTGGCTGGCGCGCCGCTGGCAGCAGGTGTCGCGGCTGGGCCGCTTCCTCGACCCGATCGCCGACAAGCTGCTGGTCGCCTCCGTCCTGCTGCTGCTGTGCGCCTTCCACACGTTGCGGGGCGTGCACGTGATCCCGGCGCTGGTCATCCTGTGCCGCGAGATCATGGTGTCGGGCCTGCGCGAGTTCCTTGCCGAGCTGCGCGTCGGCCTGCCGGTCAGCAGCGCCGCCAAATGGAAAACGGCGATCCAGATGCTGGCGCTGTGCGTGCTGCTGGTCGGCTCGGCCGGGCCGGACTGGGTGATGCCGCTGGGGCTGGCGCTGCTGTGGTTCGCGGCGGCACTGACGCTGTGGACCGGCTACGACTATCTGCATGCCGGGCTGGAGCACATGATCGAGGATCCTGCCGCCGTGCCGCCGCCGCGGCCCATCGGCGCCGG
>CAYNOF010000501.1:0-2431 GCA_964398335.1 uncultured Rhizobiaceae bacterium | reverse complement strand
ACCTTCCAGAAACGGCCCGCATCCGGAATCGTGGGGCCGCCTTCGTACATCACGATGGTGGCGCCGCAGGACAATGGTCCGTAGGCGACATAGGTGTGGCCGGTGACCCAGCCCACGTCGGCTGTGCACCAGTAGACGTCGCCCTCGTGGTAGTCGAAGACGTACTGGTGCGTCATCGAAGTATAGACGAGGTAGCCGCCGGTCGTGTGCAGCACGCCCTTGGGTTTGCCGGTCGAGCCCGAGGTGTAGAGGATGAACAGCGGATCCTCCGCGTTCATCGGCTCGGGCGCGCAGTCGGCCGACACCTTGGCGCATTCTTCGTGGTACCAGACGTCGCGACCGGGCTGCATGGCGACCGCGCCGCCGGTGCGCTTGACCACGATCATGGTCTTCACGCTCGGGCACGATTTCAGCGCCTCGTCGGCATTGGCCTTCAGCGGCACCTTGCGGCCGCCGCGCAGGCCCTCATCGGCCGTGATGATCAGGTTCGAGTCGCAATCCTGGATGCGGTTGACCAACGAATCGGGCGAGAAGCCGCCGAACACCACCGAGTGGATCGCGCCGATGCGCGTGCAGGCCAGCATGGCGTAGGCCGCCTCGGGAATCATCGGCATGTAGATCGTGACGCGATCGCCCTTCTTCACCCCGCGCGCCTTCAGCACGTTGGCCAGACGGCAGACCTGCTCGTGCATCTCCTTGTAGGTGATGTGCTTGCTGTCGGCCGGATCGTCGCCTTCCCAGATGATCGCGGCCTGGTTGGCGCGCTTGGCGAGATGGCGGTCGATGCAGTTGGCCGAGACGTTGAGCACGCCGTCGTAGTACCAGCGGATGTGCACGTTGCCGGTGTAGTCGACGTCCTTCACCTGGGTGTAAGGCTTGATCCAGTCGATGCGCTTGCCGTGCTCGCCCCAGAATTTCACCGGATCGTCGATCGAGGCCTGGTACATGGCCTGGTACTTCGCCGCGTCGACATAGGCCTTCGCCGCCCATTCCTTCGGCACGGGCAAAAGCTGGTCGGACATGGTCCCCTCCCTTTGGCGATTTCGCACGTTCGATGGCGCACGTTACACCGCCAAGGTGGCCGTTCAAGCGGCTCCGGCGCCGCACGACCTTGGTAGGGGTCGCCGCCAGCCCGGTGCTGCGCGGGCCGCGGTGGTTGGCCGACAGCCTTGTCGCGGATCGGGCAATGACGCAGGCTGCAGGTGAGCGGCAACCGGAATGATCGACGAAGGAAGAAGCGCGTGAAGGACCTGGCAGGAAAGATCGCGTTCGTCACCGGAGCCGCATCGGGCATCGGGCTCGGCATCGCAACTGCGCTGGCCCAGGCCGGGGTCAAGGTGATGCTCTGCGATATCGAGGCGGCCGCGCTCGCCTCGGCGGTCGAAGGCCTGAAGCGCACGAACGCGGACGTCGCGTCGGTGAGAGCGGACGTGTCGCTCAAGGCCGAGCTCCAGGCGGCGGCGGAAGAAACCCGCGCCAGATACGGCGCTGTCCATATCCTGATCAACAATGCCGGCGTAGGCGGCGGCGGGCCCTACGGCGCGTGGAGCGACGCCGGCTGGAACTGGACGCTGGGCGTCAATCTCATGGCCGTGGTCTGGGGCATCGAGATCTTTGCGCCGATGATCGAGAGCCAGGGCGGCGGACATATCGTGTCCACGGCCTCGATCGCCGGCCTGATCTCGGGCGCCAGCATTCCGTACAATGTGAGCAAATACGGGGTGGTTGCACTGTCGGAAGGGCTGCGCCACGAACTCGGCCCGCGCGGCATCGGGGTGTCGGTTCTCTGCCCCGGTTTCATCCGCACCAACATCATGAGCTCGCAGCGCAATTTGCCCGAGCGCTTCGCCGGTGCGACGCGGACTTCCACCCTGGACGATGCGCTGCGGGAACGCATGAGGCAGATGATCGAGCGCGTCAGCGGCGGCATCGACCCGCTCTACGTGGGCGAACTGGTCCGCGAGGGCATCGAGAACGACTGGCCCTACATCTTCACCGACGCCGAGTTCGAGCCGCTGGTCGAAGCGCGCTTTGCCGAGATCAAGCGCGGCTTCGACCGGATCCGAGACCGCAAGGCGCGACGGTAGTTGCGGACCGCCCGCCCCCGCCCTTCGCCGGCATTGGCATGCAGCAGACGTCGCACCGCGGCCGGAGGGCGCCGGCAAGGCGGGTGACATCGGCGATCGAAAGCGCGCCGGCCGCCTGAGCGTCCTTGAGTCGGGGCGCAGCACAGGGAAGAATCGGCCGTCCGCAGCGGACCAAGCCCAGGGGGAAGACCATGCTGCCGATCCTCGCGCGCGCTCTGGCCGTGCTCGCGTTGCTCATGACCTTCGGCGCATCGGCCGTCGCGCAGGGCGCCAAGACGCCGGACGACGCCTCGCCGCGCGTGCGCATGCTGCTCGACCTGCTGGCCGACCCCGAGGTGCGCGCC
>CAYNOF010000500.1:0-1954 GCA_964398335.1 uncultured Rhizobiaceae bacterium | reverse complement strand
TGCTCGTCGATGTCTTCGAGCTGCTGACGGAAACACGCGAGCGCATCGCCGCCAACGTCGCCGCCATCGAGTCGCGCCGCGCCTTCCTGCTGGCCGAGATCGACCTGCGTGCCGCCGTCATCGGCGGCGGATCGTCCGCATCCCCTGCCGTGGCACCGACCGCGCTACCGGCTGCCAATGCCGGCGCCGCTCACTGATCTGGAGACAGACATGACCATGACCCGTCGCGATCTCGTGGCCGCATCCGGCCTGGCGCTGCTGGGCGCCGGCGCCGTCAGCGGGCACGCCCAGGCGCAAGCCATCCCCGAAGCGGCCACCGTCCACGACGCCAGGATGCGGCCGCCGCTGCGGCCGACGACCGGGCCCGAGTATCAGCCGGTGGTGACCTTGAACGGATGGACGCTGCCGTGGCGCATGAAGGACGGCTGGAAGGAATTCCATCTCGTCGCCGAGCCCGTCGTGCGCGAGATGGCGCCGGGCATGTCGGCGCATCTGTGGGGCTACAACGGCCAGAGCCCGGGCCCGACCATCGAGGCGGTCGAGGGCGACAAGGTCAGGATCTTCGTCACCAACCGCCTGCCCGAGCACACCACCGTGCACTGGCACGGCATGCTGCTGCCCAACGGCATGGACGGCGTCGGCGGCCTGACGCAGCCGCACATCAAGCCCGGCAAGACGTTCGTCTACGAGTTCGCACTGAAGAAGAGCGGCACCTTCATGTACCACCCGCACGCCGACGAGATGGTCCAGATGGCGATGGGCATGATGGGCCTGTTCGTCGTCCATCCGCGCGACCCTGCCCTGCACCGCGTCGACCGCGACTTCGTATTCCTGCTCAACGCCTTCGACATCCGGCCCGGCGCCTGGGTGCCGCAGGTCAACACCATGCTCGACTTCAACCTGTGGGCCTGGAACAGCCGGGTGTTTCCCGGCATCGACCCGCTCGTGGTGCGCAAGGGCGATCGCGTGCGCGTCCGTGTCGGCAATCTCACGATGACGAACCATCCGATCCACATGCATGGCCACGATTTCTCGGTGACCTGCACCGATGGCGGATGGGTGAGGCCCGAGGCGCAATGGCCCGAGGTCAGCATCGACGTGCCGGTGGGCGCGATGCGCGCTTTCGAGTTCGTCGCCGACGAACCGGGCGACTGGGCGATCCACTGCCACAAGTCGCACCACACGATGAACGCCATGGGACACGACGTGAAGACCTATGTCGGCGTCGACAAGCGCGACTTCGCGCGCAAGATGAAACGCCTGGTGCCGGACTACATGCCGATGGGTTCGGCCGGCATGGCGGACATGGGCGAGATGGAAATGCCCCTGCCCGACAACACGCTGCCGATGATGACCGGCTTCGGCCAGTTCGGACCGCTCGAGATGGGCGGCATGTTCTCGGTGGTGAAGGTGCGCGAGGGCATCGCGGCCGACGACTACGCCGATCCCGGCCACTACAGGCACCCGCCCGGCACCGTCGCCTACGAATTCGCCGGCACGGTGCCCGATGCGGTGCGCGCGCCCACCCCGACACCGTCCACCCCGACACCGCTGCGCGCCGTCAAGCCGCAGGGCCACAAGCACTAGGAGAAACCACCATGAAAGCCACGCTGCGAGCCATCGCCTTCTGCGCCTCCGCGATCGGCGCCGGCGCCTCGGCCGATCCCGGGCACAAGCACGCCGGCGACAGCGCCTGGGGCATGCCTGGCGATCCGAAGAAGCCGGCGCGCGTGATCCAGGTCGTCATGCGCGAGGTCGACGGCAGGATGCTGTTCGTGCCCGATCGCATCGAGATCCGGCGCGGCGAGCAGGTCCGTTTCCTGCTGCGCAACAACGGCGAGGTCGACCACGAGTTCGTTCTCGCCACGCTCGAGGAGAACCTGCGCCATGCCGAGGCGATGCGGAAGAATCCCGACATGGAACACGATGATCCGAACGCTCGGCGCCTGAAACC
>CAYNOF010000499.1:0-8012 GCA_964398335.1 uncultured Rhizobiaceae bacterium | reverse complement strand
CTTCCGGATCGACCGCGAGGCGGATCACGCGGCAGGGGAAGCTCATCTTCACCATGCCCCTGGGCTCGGGCACGTTCAGCGCCGCCCATGTGCTGCCGCCGTCGCGGCTGCGGAACACCTGCGTGCCCTGGGTGCCGACATAGATCGTCTTGGGATCCTTGGGATGGATCAGGATCGACCACACCAGCCGGTTGTCGCCGGGCAGGTTGAGCCGCGTCCAGGTCTCGCCGCCATCGGTGCTGCGATAGGGCCCGTCCTGCGTGCCGACATAGACGGTGTCGGGCGCTCCGGGCTGCACGACGATGCTGCGCGCCTCGACCTGGTCGGGCAGGCCCTTGCTGAGTGCCGACCATTTGCCGTCGGCCATGTCCATGCGGAACAGCCCGCCGGTCCTGCTCGAGGCCGCGCTGTTGGAACCCGCCACGACCGGTGCCGCGCCGGCGAAGACATAGGTGCCCATGGTTTCCTCCGTTGTCCTTGGCGCAACGCTACGCCGGCGCGCGACGGGAGGGAAGGGCGTGACCGGTCGTTACAGCGCCTTGCCGGCGCTCGTCGACCAGCGCGTCATCAACGTGTTGCTCGGCTGCGTGCGGTCCATGACCTTGCGCGCGGTTTCGACGCCGGCGACCGGCAAGCCGGCGGGATCGAGCAGGCCGACCTGGACCAGCACCGAGGCCTGATCCCAGTAGATGTGCTCGTGCGCGACCTTGTCGCCCTGGAATTGCACGATGGCGACCAGCGGGATCTCGACCCGTTTGCCGGTCGGCGCGACACCCGGCAGCATCCAGTCAACCTCGCTGGTATGGGTGAAGCTGAACAGCATCTCATCGACGATGCTGTCGGCGCCTATCGTGCGGCTGATCGGCAGCAGTGCCGTGTCGGGCGGATTGCCGCCGATGAAATGATACTTGTAGAAGCGCTTGAGCTGATCGTGGCCGACGCCGCCGGTCATCGTCGGCACGTGGTTGACGTAGGGCTCGGCGACCATCGAGGCCATCGTCGCGTCGACATCGCGGGTCTCGAACTCGGATCGGCAATGCGCTTCCCAGAGGGCGACGAGATCGTGGTCGGGCATGGACTCACTCCCTGATCATGCATGGGCGACTCAGTGTCCGCCGACCGCGCGGGTGCGTTCGACGCGCAGGCGCGGGTCGATCACGGCGTAGAGCAGGTCGACGATGATGTTGATGGTGACGAAGACCAGCGCCACCATCACCAGATAGGCCGACATCACCGGGATGTCGGCGAACTGCACCGACTGCACGAAGAGCTGGCCCATGCCGGGCCACTGGAACACCGTCTCGGTGATGATCGAGAAGGCGATCAGGCCGCCGATCTGGATGCCGACCACGGTGATCACCGGCAGCAGCGTGTTCTTCAGCGCGTGGCCGAAATGCACGGCGCGATTCGTGAGCCCGCGGGCGCGGGCGAACTTGATGTAGTCGGTGCGCAGCACCTCCAGCATCTGCGAGCGCACCAGGCGCAGCACCAGGGTGAGCTGGAACAGCGACAGCGTGATCGCCGGCAGCACGATCGCCTTCAGGCCGCTGCCGGTGAGCAGGCCGGAGCTCCAGCCGCCGACATCGACCGTCTCGCCGCGGCCGAAGGAGGGGAAGCAGAAGTCTTCCGGCAGGCCGATGGCGGGCGCCCAGCCCTTGCACTCCACCGAGAAGACGTAGATCAGCAGGATGCCGATGACGAAGGTCGGCATGGCCACGCCGGCCAGCGAGAAGGTCAGCACCGCGCCGCTGTCCCAGCGGTGCCGGCGCAGCGCGGTGAGCACGCCCAGCGGGATGCCCATCGCCAGCGCCAGCAGGGCGGCGACCACGACCAGCTCGAGCGTGGCCGGCATGCGCTCGACGATCAGCCGGCCGACCGGCCGCGCCAGGCGATAGGAGCGGCCGAAATTGCCCTCCAGCGCATTGCCGACGAAGCGCACGAACTGCACCGGCACCGGATCGTCCAGCCCGAGGTCGCGGCGGATCTCGGCGCGCTCCTGCGGCGTCGCCTCCTGGCCCACCATGTTGTTGACCGGGTCGCCGACGAAATTGAACAGCGCGAAGCACAGGAACGACACCGCCAGCATCACGGCCGCGGCCTGCAGCAGGCGATAGACGAGGAAAGACAGCATCGACGTGTGTTTAACACGGCGATGCGGGACGGATCAGCAAAACTGCCCTATTCGCAGGCCTGGCCGGGCAATGGCTTGGCGCATTGCGCGATGTACAGCGGCTCGCCGCCGTCGAAGACGTCGTGCGGCTCGCGCCGGGCGCTTTCGCAGCCGGCGAGCACGCTCAGGCCCAGCAGCAGGGCGAGGATGGTACGCATGGCGATCACCGTGTCGGCAGCACGGCCGCCGCCAGAACCGCGATGAACGGCGCGGACGGGAGGCGGTCGCTCATGCCGCACCAACGCGGCACCCCGCCGACCGTTGCGGTATGGCCGGATTAAGGCAGGATGCCGATGCTGAATGATCGAGGTGCGTCGATGCGTGTCCTTCTGGTGCTGTTGAGTCTGCTCGCCGCGCTGCCCGCCGAGGCCGGCGAGATGCGGCGCATCGTCGTCAAGGGCGTCGAGCGCACCTACTATCTGCACCTGCCGGCGCCGCGCATGAAGGCCGGCCTGCCGCTGGTGATCATGCTGCACGGCGCGACCGCCGACGGCCGCAACGACGTGCGCCGCTACGGCTGGGAGCATTGGGCCGACAGTCACGACTTCGTCATTGCCGGGCCCGACGCGCCGACCCTGCGGGCGAACGAGCCGGTGAGCGACCAGAACTTCCGCACCTGGAACCACGGCAGCCACAAGACGCCGAGCAACGTCACGGCGAGCGACGACGTCGGCTTCATCGCCGCGATGATCGAGGAGATCGCGCGGCTGAGCCGCATCGACCGGCGCCGCGTCTATATCGCCGGCTTCTCCAGCGGCGGCTCGATGGCGCATCGGCTGGGCATCGAGCTGGCAGACCGCGTTGCCGCCGTGGTCGCCGCCGCGGGCGGCCTGCCGCCGACCTATGGCCGGCCGGCGCGCGGCATGCCGATCCTGATCACCGCGGGCGACCGCGATCCGGTCACGCCGGTCGAAGGCAAGAGCCAGTTCGTCGAGGATTCGCACCGCGTGATCATCGACAAGTGGCGCGCGCTGGACGACTGCCCCGCCGCGCGCCTTCTGCCCAGCGCGCCCGATCTGCTGATCGAAGTGTCGGGGCCGTGCCGCGGCGGCAGCGAGGTGAAATACATCCGCATGATCGGCGTCGAGCACGAATGGCCCAGGACCAGGCAGATCGACCTGACCGAGACGAGCTGGGATTTCTTCAGGCGCTTCCAGCTGCCGAAGTGAGCTTGGGAACGCCGGCACTCCCAAGGAGAAACGCCCGCCTCCGAGGAGACGGGCGTTGCGCAAGAGGCAGCAGCCGTCCTACTTGATCGCGGCGTATTTGAAGTTCGGCGAGTCGGTGGCGAAGATCGGCATCGTCACCTTGTCGCTCATCGACCAGACGATCACCTGGTGGTGGATCGGCAGGTAGGCGTTCGACGCCTTGGCGATCTTCCAGGCGTCGGCGATCATCTTGTCGCGCTTGGCCATGTCGGTCTCCTTCGACATCGCCACGATCAGCTCGTCGAGCGCCTTGTCGGAAAGCCCGGTGTAGTTCCAGCCGCCGTTCTGCTTGCCGTCGTTGGTCTGGTACATGAACGAGAACACGTAGTGCGAGTCGAGCGTCGGCACGCCCCAGCCGAGCAGGAAGAAGCTGCTGTCCTTCTTCTGCAGCTTGGGAAAGTGCAGGGTCTTCGAGCGCGCCTGCAGATCGACGGTGATGCCGATCTGCGCCAGCATGCCGACGGCGGCCTGGCAGATCGCCTCGTCGTTGTTGTAGCGGTCGTTCGGGCAGTCGAGCGTCACCTTGAAGCCCTGCGCGTAGCCGGCATCGGCCATCAGCTTCCTGGCGCCGGCGAGGTCGTAGGCCGGCCGCGTGTCGAGCTCCTTGGTCCAGCCGTGCACCGCCGAGGGCGTGATGATGCCGGCCGGCGCCGAGAAGCCGCGCATGACCTTGCTCTTGATCGCGTTGACGTCGATCGCCTTGAGCATCGCCTCGCGCACGCGCGGATCGGCGAAGGGGTTCTTGCCCTTGACGTCGCTGTACTTCAGCTCGGGCGAGCCCATGTCGAGGCCGAAGAAGATCGTGCGCACCTGCGCCGTCTCCAGCGTCTTCAGGCCGGCCGTCGCCTTGATGCGGCCGACGTCCTGCAGCGGCGCATCCAGCAGGAAGTCGATCTGCCCGGAGATCAGCGCCGCCACGCGCGTCGCCGGCTCCTTGATCGGCGTGTAGACGACCTCGTCGGGATAGTTCGGGAAATCCTTGGCGCCCCAATAGCTCGGGTTCTTGACCAGCACGGTCTTCACGTCGGGATCGCGCTGCTTGACCATGAAGGGGCCGGTGCCCATGGCGTTGCGCACCGCGAAGGTCTCTTCCTTGTCCTTGTAGCTGGTCGGCTTCGCCACGTTGTGCTTCTCCGACCACGCCTTGGACATCATGAAGATGTTGGTGAGCTGGTCGGGCAGGATCGGGTTGGCGCCGTTGGTGTAGAAGATCACCGTCAGCGGATCCGTCGCCTTCACCTCCCTGACCGAGGCGAGGTAGGTCTTGAAGTCCGAGGTCGGCGCCATGGCGCGCTGGATCGAGAACACCACGTCGGCCGAGGTGAAGTCCGAGCCGTCGCTGAACTTCACGCCGGGGCGCAGCTTGAACTCCCAGGCGTCGCCCTCCAGCGGCTTCCACGACAGCGCGAGGTTGGGAATCTTCTTCAGCGCCGGATCGCGCTGGATCAGCGTGTCGTAGACGTGCTGCGCCATCGCCGAGGTCGGACCCTCGTTCTGCGAATGCGGATCGAGCGTCAGCGCGTCGCCGATGCTGGCCCAGCGCAGGGTCTTGGCCTGCGCCATGGGCATCGCCAGCGACACGGCGATCGCCGTCGCCGCGATGATGCGTCCCAGTTTCATCCCAGGCCTCCATCTGTCTTTGCGATCGGCCCGCCACACCCCGGCAGGCATCTCGGCCGATTAGCGCGTGCGGGTGCGCGGGAGTCAACGGCGTGACGTTCTACCGTGACCGCCGCTCGTGGTACGATACGTGCGGGTGCGCGCTGCCTGGTGGCGGATCGGGGGAGATCGCGATGATGCTCAATTTCTCGCTTCTGGTTTGGGTTCACGTGATCATCAGCCTGGTGCCGCTGGTCGCCGGCGTGCCGGTGGCGCGCGGCCTGCTGGCCGGCCGTGATTCCGGGTGGTGGACCGACGTCTTCTTCATCACCGTGATCCTCACCACCGCCAGCGGCTTCATCCTGCCGGCGCCCGGCTTCACGCCGGCGCTCGGGCTGGGCGTCATCTCGACAGTGGTGATCCTCGCCATGCTGGCGGCGCGCTACCGCTTCAGGCTGGCGGGCGCCTGGCGCTGGGTGTGGTCGATCGGCCTGATGCTGTCGTTCTACTTCGACGCCTTCGTGCTGGTGACGCAGCTCTTCACCAAGGTCCCCGCGCTGATGCGCACCACGCCGGTGCCCGGTGCGCCCGGCGGCGCGCTGTTCGGCGCCGTGCAGCTCGTGGTGCTGGCCGCGTTCGTCGTGCTGACCGCGGTCGCGGCGCAGCGCTACCGCCGCGCCCCCGGCGTGGCGGCGGCGGCCGCCTAGAGCCGGATCCGGCATCGCTGTCATCCCTGGTGCGCCCGGCGTGACAGTTCGCCCTGGATCTCGGCGTACGGATCGCGGTCAGCGGCGCTGCCTGAGGCGTTGCGCTCCACCACCGCGCGCGTGCTCGACGATCACCCCTCCCGGCGGCGATGCGAAGCGCCCTGCCGCGTCGTCGTCTGTCGCCTCCGCGGTTGTTGCCGTCGTGAAGAAGAGTCCTGCGGCATCTACCGTTTATTTGTTCCTGGGTTGGCAACCGATTCACTGCCGAGACGTTGCGCGCCCAGTATGTGGAGAGGGCGAGGGCTCCATGCGTACACTTCGCATCCTGCCGCTGTTGCTGGTCGCGATGACGTACCAGGCGGCTGCCCAATCGATCGTCGATGCAACGGCATCCGTCCCGCGTGTCGTCCGCGACGACGGCCGCGCCGTGCCGCGACCGGGCGAAGATCAGGCCTGTGGTCTGTGGCCGCAGGCCTGCCCCAGCGCGGACAGGAACCGTGTGCTTCTGTTCCTCAGCGTCATGGGCGGCGGCAAGCGTCCGCTGATCCTGCGTTAGCGCATGATCCAGGCAAGTTGAATCAGCGCTCTCATCCCGAGCGCAGCGCGGTGCCTTCGCATCCTGGGAAGGTCCCTTGCTGCGCTCGGGATGACAGGAAGTCGCCAGTAGCCGGCGGCTGTTACTGCCGCCGCGCGGTCTTGTCGCCGTGCCGCGCCGGGCAGATCGCCATCATCACGGCGACCAGTCCGGCCAGTGCGATGACCGACCAGATCAACCCATCCATGTGCGCCTCCTCCCACGGAGTCACACGTGATCAATGCGGAATGATCCAAACGGTTGCCATGGCCTTGTCATCAAGGCAGGGCTGCGTCCATCACATCGGCCGGCCGGTCGGGTAGTCCGGCGAATCGCTCGGCTGGGCGGCATCGCCGCGCTGCTGCCGGCCTTCGGCGACCTTGCGGCCGTGGCCGGCCTGGGCGCCCGCGGTGCGGCCGCGCCTTCCCTTGATGTCGTCGTTGCCGCCGCCGGGCAGGGCGGCGCCGTTGCCGTCCAGCGCGTTGTTGCGCTCGACCGGTTCGGCGCCGGGGTTGGCCCGTTCGTATTCCGTGGGCGATGCCATGGCATCCTCCGCCGCTGTCCGCACTGGTGTTTCAACCGTGCTGGACGGGACGAGGTTCCGGCGGCGGCTCCTCGACCTGGAGGCGGTAGCCGACGCCTGGCTCGGTGATGAGCAGCTCGGGATGGTCCGGGCGCGCCTCGATCTTCTGGCGCAACTGGCGGATGTAGACGCGCAGGTATTGCGGGTCGGCGTTGGCGTCGAGCCAGACATGCTGCAGCAGATGGCGGTGCGTCAGCACCTTGCCGGCGTGCGTCACGAATTGCGCCAGCATGTCGTATTCGCGCGGCGACAGGCGCACCTCGACGCCATCGACGCGTACGATGCGGCGCACCAGGTCGACGCGCAGGCGGCCGCTGTGGAATTCGGGCGCGGTGCCTTCCTGCTGCAGGCGATGACGCAGCGCGGCACGGATGCGCGCCAGCAGCTCGGGCGCGCCGAACGGCTTGGTGACGTAGTCGTCGGCGCCGCCGTCGAGGGCGGCCACCTTGCTCGCTTCCTCGCCGCGCGCCGTCAAGACGATGACCGGCACCGGGCTGAAACCGCGGAGGTCCCGCAGCGCCTCGAGCCCGTCCTGATCGGGCAGGCCGAGATCGAGCAGGACCAGATCGGGCGCGCGCCGGCGCACGTATTTCAGGGCGTCGGCGGCGGTCAGCGCCTGGTCGACCTGGTAGCCCTGCGCCGAGAGCGTCGTGTTCAGCAGGCGCTGGATCGCCGGTTCGTCGTCGACCACCAGGATGCGAAATGGCCCCATGTCAGGACGCTGCCTTCAGGCGCACGCGAAACTCCGCGCCGTTGCGATCCGCGCGGTTGGCCGCGGCGATGGTGCCGCCCTGCGACTCGACGAAGCCGCGCGCGATCGCCAGGCCCAGGCCGGTGCCGGGGCGCTTGCGATCGCCGCTGGCGGCGCGGAAGAACTTGTCGAAGACATGCGGCAGGGCATCCTCGGCGATTCCCGGCCCCTCGTCACGCACGCGGATTTCGACCATGTCACCGTCGCGGGTGGCGCCGACGTCGATCGCCGTCCCGGTCGGCGCGTATTTCGCCGCGTTGTCGATCAGGTTGAACAGCACCTGCTCGATCAGCGGGAAATCGGCCTGCACCGGCGGCAGGTCGACCGCGACGCTGGTCCTGACGGTGTGCTGGCCAAGAAGCGGGGCGGCGCGGCGCAGCACGGTCGACACCAGGTCGCCGACATCCACCGGCTCGAGCC
>CAYNOF010000498.1:0-4297 GCA_964398335.1 uncultured Rhizobiaceae bacterium | reverse complement strand
ACACACGCTTCCTCGCCAACGACACGCACACCCCCCGCGTGCGCGCGCGCACGCCCGACCAACCCCGCCGGATGGAGCCGCCCCGGCGCTCGTCAGGCTCCAAACCGGAAGGTCGCCGGGTCAAATCCTGCTCCCGCAACCATCCCTCCCCCAGCCAAAATGCCCAACCACCACGCGGGCTTTTGCGTTTGTGCTCGGTCAGAACATGTCCGGCGTGATGACGTTCTGCGGCCGCGGTCCGACCAGCGCCGCGTGCATGGTTTCCGCCGCCAACCGCCGCGTATCGTCCCAGGCCTCGGGCGTGAAGAAGGCCGAGTGCGGCGTGATGATCAGGCGTCCCTCGCACCACGGCTCGCGCGCGCGGTAAGCCCGCAGGATCTCGGGGATCGGCTCGACCGGCGGCTCCACCGGCAACACGTCGAGGCCGACGCCGGCGAGATGGCCGCGCTTCAGCAGGTCGGCGAGCGCATCGATGTCGACGATCGGCCCGCGCGCGGTGTTCACCACCACGCCGCCCTTGGGCATGCGCTCCAGCATCGCGCGCGAGATCATGCCGCGCGTCTCCGGTGTCAGCGGTGCGTGGATCGACAGCGTGTCGGTCTGCTCCATCAGCGCCTCGAGCGAGCGCACGCGCTCGACACCGACGCCCAGCTCGGTGCCGTTGGGCATGTAGGGATCGTAGGCGACGACGCGGAACTGGAACGCCTTGGCGCGCAGCGCCGCCGCCGTGCCGATGCGGCCCAGGCCGACGATGCCGAAGGTCTGCACGCCGTTGCGCTTGAGCAGCGAGTCGCGCACGTAGCTCCAGCGCGCCGGCTGCGGCCGGCGCTGCGCCTCGAGGTGAAGGGCGATGCCGCGGCGCAGCGACAGGGCCAGGGCCAGCGCGTGGTCGGCCACCTCGGTGGTGCCGTAGTCCGGCACGTTGCACACCATCACCTTGCGGGCCTCGGCCGCCTTGCGGTCGATCTTGTCGTAGCCGACGCCCATGCGCACGACGCAGGCGAGCCTGGGGAACTTGGCGAAGTGCTCGGCGGTCACCGCGTGGCGCATCACCATCAGGCCGTCGATCCCGGCGCAGTCGGCCTCCTCCACCTGCGACAGGTCGCCGACGTTGCGCCACACCACGCGCACGTCGGGCCCGAACTCCTCGCGCTCGACCTTGTCGTCGTCGTAGAGCTTCTCCGCGTACAGTACCGTCTTGACCATGGCTTGGCGTTTCTCCCGTGAGCAGGCGTTGCCCCATTCAAGGACCTCCTGCGTCGCGGGACAAGAACGCTGAGCGGTACGCCTGCTCTGCAGCCAGGTCAGCCCGGCAGGCTGCGCAGAAACTCGATCAGGGCCGCGTTGACCTCGGCCGGACGCTCCTGCTGCGTCCAGTGCCCGCAGCCCGGCAGCATCAGGATCTGGCGCAATTCAGGCACCACGCGCTTGAGGTTGGCCAGCAGCTGCTCCATGCCGGGGAAGTTCACCACCATGTCGCGGTCGCCGGCGACATAGAGCGCCGGTATGGTGACCCGCGAATCGGCGAAGGGTGCCATCAGCTGCCAATTGCGGTCGACGTTGCGATACCAGTTCAGCCCGCAGCGGAAGCCGCTCTCACGGAACTGCGCCGCATAGACATCGACGTCGCGCTCGCCGAGCCAGGCCGGCAAGATCGCTGGTGCTGCAGCGCCGCGCATGAAACCGGCGCCGTTCGGCACCATGCCGATGTTCTCGCCGCCGCGCGGCGCGTCGCCCGAGGCGCCGTAGAGCATGTTGCGGATCGCCGCCCGCGGGTCGCGCTCGAATTCCGCCTCGGCGGGACCGGGGTCCTGGAAATAGAGTTGGTAGAAGCGCGCGTTCGCGGTACGCGGCATCAGGCTGGTCGGCGGTGCCTTGCCGCGCTGCCGGAATGGCACGCTGAGCGCCGCGACCGCGCGGAAGCGATCGGGACGCAGCAGCGCCGCGTGCCAGGCAACGCTCGCGCCCCAGTCGTGGCCGACGATAACGGCGGTCGGCGCCTGCAGCGCATCGAGCAGGCCCACCAGGTCGCCGACCAGATGAAAGATCGTGTACTGGTCGATCGCCTCTGGCCGGTCGCTCTTGCCGTAGCCACGCATGTCGGGTGCGACGGCGTGGAAGCCTGCCTCGGCCAACGCGCCGAGCTGGTGACGCCACGAGTACCAGGACTCCGGGAATCCATGGCACAACAGCACCAGCGGGCCTTTGCCCTGCTCGGCGATGTTGAGCCGGATGCCGTTGGTCTCGACGAGGCGCTGCACCGGTTCGCTCATGATCCGCTCTCCGCTGGTCTGGGCCGCCGCCTGCGTCCGCAGCATCAGCGGCACGAGAGGCGTTGTCATCAACACATGTCGCCTGAGCATCGCGCGCTCCCGTCTAGGCCGCGCTCTGCGCCGCTTCGGCCTTCAGCGCCTCCTGCTCCTGGCGGACGAAGGCCTCGAAGGTCTTGGGCTTCGCGCCGCCGAGTTCTTCGATCGTCTCGGTGACGGCGAAGGACCGCGGGTTTTGTGCGAAGCCGCGGAACGTGCGCCAGAGGTTGGACAGGTGTTCGACCGCGTGTTGCGAGGCGCCGAGGGCCAGCGCGTTGCGGCGCCACTCCTCGTCGGAGATCTCCTCGTAGCGCACGTCGCGATCCAGCACGCGGCCGAAGGTAGCGATGATCTCGCGCAGGGATATGACGCTGCCGATCAGCGGATAGGCCGCGTTGGCCGGCAGCGAGGCGCTGGTCAGCAGGCCGACCGCGACCCGCGCCACGTCCTCGCCCGCGACCAGCGGGATCACCGTGTCGATGTCGCCCCAGGGCAGGCGGATCGTGCCCTGCGACGCAAGGCTCAGCCGCGAGAGCGCGCGCAGGTTCTCGTAGAACACCGTCGCGCGGATGTGCGCCGCGCCGATGCCAGCCCACTCGAAGACCTGTTCCGACAGGAAGTTCTGGCGCATGCGCGGAGTGGGGGCGTCGGGCGAGGAGACGAGCATCTCCAGGTCGATCAGGCGCGAGACGCCGGCTGCGCGCGCCGACCACGCCATCGTCGCCGTCGCGTCGAGCAGCCCGTCCTGGACGGGATAGGCGAAGTAGATCGCGGACACGCCGGCGACCGCGTGCTGGACGGCGCGGATATCGAGGAAGTCGCCCTCGACCACGTCGGCGCCCAGCCGCCGCAGACGCTCCGAGCGCTCATCGAAGCTGCGCACGAAGGCGCGCACCGGGACACCGCGGGCGAGCAGCATTTCGGAGACGTGCCGGCCGGTGCGGCCCTGGCGGCCGCCGGCCGCGCCGGTGACGAGAACGGGTCCATGGGCCATGGCCGAGCTCCTTGATGGTGCCGATTCCAGTACCGAGTGGTACTATGATCGACGGCAATCTGGGTACCGACCGGTACCGAGTCAAGGGGCGGGTCGTGGCAAAATCGACAGCGAGGACGATTCGCAAGACGGCCGACGACGAGGCATCGGTGCGCCGGCGCATCCTGTTGGCGGCGTTCAGGGCCTTCACCGAGCACGGCTATGCGGCGACCAGCACCCTGGAGATCGCCACGCGTGCACAGGTGTCGAAGGCGACGCTCTACGCGCTGGTCGGCAACAAGCAGGCGATGCTCGCGGCCTGCGTCAGCGAGCAGGCCAAGCGGCTGCAGGCGCCGGCCGGGTTGCCCGAGCCGCGCGACCGCGCGACCCTGGCGCGGGTGCTGAGCGGCTTCGGCACGCAGCTGCTGCGCGAGCTCAGCGATCCGACCGTGATCGCCATCTTCCGGCTCGCCATCGCCGAGGTGCGGCAGGCGCCCGAGGTCGCGCGGGCCGTGGACTCGATCGGCGCCGAGACCATTCGCGTCGCCCTGCAGGCCATCATGGCCCGCGCCCGCTCGGCCGGACTTGTGGATGGCGAGCCGCTGCAGATGGCCAGGCGGTTCCTCGCCTTGCTGTGGGGCGACCTGCTGCTTGGCCTGTTGCTGGGCGTCATCGAGCGGCCCGGCCCGCAGGAGATCGCGCGGCGCGCCCGCGAGGCGACGGATGCCCTCCTGCGATGCGACGGTGGCGCATGACGGCAAAACCTGCATCATCGCCGGGCAACCTTGGACCGTGAACGCGATGCGCACCCTGCTGACCAACGCGACGCTTGTGGACTGCGTACAACCCCGGGCGGTTGAACGGGCATCGGTGCTGATCGCGGTCGGCGGCAATCCGCTCGAGGACATCAACAACGTGCGGCGGCTTCAGCTCGTGCTGAAGGAAGGCGCGATCGTCTCAGACAGGCGCGATCTATGGGCCGGACCGCTTCCGCCGGCGTTCTGATCGCCCATCG
>CAYNOF010000497.1:0-1596 GCA_964398335.1 uncultured Rhizobiaceae bacterium | reverse complement strand
TCGACGGCGGCGCGGGCAACAGCGTGACGTTTCTCGATCTCGCTCAGCTCGGCCTGCGCCGCATCCAGCGAGGCGCGCACCTCGATCAGGCGGTTGCGCTGGCTCAGCCGCGTCGCAGCGGTGGTCGGCGCGCCGGCCTTCATCGTCAGGCCGTCCCAGCGCCACACCGCGCCCTCGCGCGTCACCAGGCGCTGGCCGGGCTTCAGCCTGCCGTGCAGACGCTGGCCGGTCTCCTCGTCGGCGACGACGCCGATGAAGGCGAGGCTGCGATCGAGCTCGGCCGGCGCCTTGACGCGCGCCGACAGCGGCTCGGATCCCTCCGGCAGCGGCGGGATCTCGACGAACGACGGCAAGGTCTGCCAGTAGATCGGCGCGCCGCGGTCGTAGGAGGCTTCGAGGTCGTCGCCCAGCGCGGCGCCCAGCGCCTTCTCGTAGCCGGGCTCGACGGTGAGCGCGTCGATCAGCGGCGGCCACAGGCTGTTGGCGGCGGATTGCAGCGCGGCGGCGATGCCGCTCTCCTCGGCCTTCAGGCGGGTGACGCGGCCGTTGGCCTTCTGCAGCGCGTCGGCGATCCTGGCGGCGATGTTCTCGGCCGCGAGCCGCTCGGCGGCGCGCGCCTGCTCGGCTTCCTGCCGCTCGGCATCCGCCCTGGCCATGGTCGCGCGCACGCGCTCGGCCCATTCGCCCTGCGTCGCGCGCACGGCCTCGGCGGCGGCGGCCTGCGCCTGGCGCGTCGCGGCAGCGGCCTCGGCCTGCGCGTTGCGCGCGGCTTCGACGGCAGCACGCTCGGCAGTGCGTGCCTGCTCGAGCGCCGCGGTGCTCGTCGCACGCGTCTCTTCCAGCGCCGCCAGCGCGGCATCGACATCGGCCTGCACCGCGGCGAGTGCCGGCAGCGTCGACAGTTCGCTGGCGACCTGGGCGCGCTGCGCCTCGGCTTCGTCGCGGCGGCGCGCGAGCTGGGCGAGGCGGTCGTTGAAGCCGGCGATCTCGCGCTGCAGGCTCTGCAGCACGGCCTCGTCCTCGGCGATCTGGCGCGTCAGGCGATCGAGCTCGGCGTCGGCCTGCACCGTCGCCTGATGCGCCGCATCGCGCGCGGCGTCGGCCTCGGCCTGGCGCTGCTCCTCGCCGACCTGTTCGGCCGCGAGGCGCTCGCGCTCGCCGCCCAGCTCGGTCAGCGCCTTCTCGGCGTCGCCGTGGCGCTCACCTTCGCGCGACGCGTCGGATTCGATCTGCGCCAGGCGCGTGCGGCCTTCTTCGCGTGCCAGCTCGATGCGCTCGGCCTCGTCGGCCAGCGCCTCGGCGGCGACGCGCAGGCGCTGCAGCGCGGCGGCGGCCGACGCTTCTTCCATGCGCAGCGGCGGCAGCGCGTTGGCCGAGTCGGCCTGCGCCGTGGCGGCCAAGCCGGCGAGACGCGTGAGGTCGGTGACGGTGATTTCGGCCTCGCGCAGGCGCTCCTGCGCGTCGGCCAGTTCCTTCTCGGCGGCCGCCAGGCGCAGCGCCAGCACGACGGCGTCGGCCCTGCGGATGTGGTCGCTGAGGTTGCGGTAGCGGCTGGCCTGGCGCGCCTGGCGCTTGAGCTGCTTGTGCTGCTCGTCG
>CAYNOF010000496.1:0-2087 GCA_964398335.1 uncultured Rhizobiaceae bacterium | reverse complement strand
TGGACGCCGCCATGGACCTGCGCGCCGAGATCGCCGAGCTGGCGGTGGCCGATTCCCAAAGCTCACTGCATGGCGGCCGGGCCGAAGAGGTGGTCTTCGCCGACGCCTCGGTCTTCATCGGCAACCGCTCCGAACGCCTGGCCGACCTGATGGCCCGCAATGCGCCCGGCGGGCTTGTGGCCGACAGCGCCATGACCCCTCCGGCCGCCTACAACGACTACACCCAGATGGCCCACGGCGCCCATTTCGCGGAAGTCGGCGTCGACCCGGTCACCGGCGAGGTGCGCCTGCGCCGCATGCTGGGGGTCTTCGCCGCGGGGCGCATCCTCAACGACAAGACCGCCCGCTCCCAAGCCATCGGCGGCATGATCTGGGGCGTCGGCGCGGCGCTGCATGATGCCTGCGTCAAGCTCAAGGCGCGTATCGACTCGGGCGAGCCGCCGGCCGGTCTGGTCGCCGAGGGCGAGGTCAAGCCGGGCGACACCTACCAGAAGTACGCGCAATACGCCTATGGCGCGCATTTCGCCGAGGTCGGAGTCGAGGAGACCACCGGCGAGGTGCGCCTGCGCCGCATGCTGGGCGTCTTCGCCGCCGGCCGCATCCTCAACGCCAAGACGGCGCGCTCGCAGCTGATGGGCGGCATGCTGTGGGGCGTCGGCTCGGCGCTGCACGAGGAGTCGGTGATCGATCCGCGCTACGGCAGCTTCGTTACCCACGACCTCGTGCACTATCACGTGCCGTCGCACGCCGACGCACCGTCGGTCGAGGTCGTGATGCTCGACGAGTCCGATCCGCTGGCCAACGAGCTGGGCTCCAAGGGCGTCGGCGAACTCGGCATCTGCGGTGCCGGCGCGGCGGTGGCCAACGCCGTCTACAACGCCTGCGGTGCGCGCGTGCGCGACTACCCGATCACCGTGGACAAGGTTCTGCCGGTGCTGCAGCGGTACACGTAGCGCCCCCCTTTCTCCGCGTGTGCAGGAGAGGGAGAGAACTATTTCTTCACCGGATCCAGGTGGTCCTTGACGAAGCTGAGGTCGAGCATCTTGCCCATGTCGGCGTCGCGGCCGACCATGCCCTGCGCCTGGTACCAAGCGACCTGGTCGTAGAGGTTCTTCACCAGCAGCCGGCCCTTGGGATCGACGTAGGAGGCACTGGCCTTGACCTGGTCGGGGCTCGGCTTGGGCTCGACGTATTTCTGGATGATCGGGATCAGCGCGTCGGCCTTGTCGCCGAAGACGCGCTTGCCCTGCGCGTCGCGCTGCAGGAAGGCCTCGGCGTAATCGTTGCAGGCCTTCACATAGGCCTCAACGAACTTCTCGACCACGGCGCGGCGTTTCTCGATCACCGGCGTGCCGGCGAACAGCGCGCCCAGCTGCCACGGCGTCTCCTGGTGCACCCAGCCGATGATCTTGGCGAAGCCTTCCTTCTCGGCGGCGTAGGCGTTGTTGGCCGGCAGCAGCGCACCGTCGACCTGTTCGCCCTTGAGCGCCGCGGTGATGTTGGGGATCGACTGCAGCGGACGCAGCGTGACGTCGGTCAGCTTGAAGCCGCGCTTGTCCGCCAGCATGCCCAGCATGTAGTGGAAGGTCGAGCCCGTCGTCGTGATGGCGATCGACTTGCCGGGGAACTTTCCGGCGTCGGTGAAGCCCTGGGCATGCGCCTTGTTGGTCGCGACATAGGCGACGAAATCGTAGCCCGGCTCCTCGCGCGACTGCGCGGCGATGATCTTCATCGCGCCCTTGCCGGCGAGGTTGAAGAAGCCGCCGGTCAGTCCGGTGATGCCGAGATCGGCATCGCCGCCGGCGACCGCGACGGCGATCGGCTGCGCCGCCTGGAAGAACTTGAACTCGACCTCGAGGCCGGCGTCCTTGAAGTAGCCTTTCTCCTGGGCGATGAAGATCGGCGCCGACGATACGAAGCGCAGCGCGGCGATCGACACCTTCTCCTGCGCCGATGCCGCCACCGACATCACGAGCATCGCCAGCACGGCGAGAACCGTCTTCCTGATCATCGCGTTTCCCCAACGATTGACTGTTGCCGGCAGGTTATCACCGCGGGCAGGTGCGTACACCGGCCTTCATCGTCTG
>CAYNOF010000495.1:0-2387 GCA_964398335.1 uncultured Rhizobiaceae bacterium | reverse complement strand
ACGTCTCCCTCGCGGAGCTCAGGGATCTCTACGACGCCGTCGTCATCGCCACCGGCTGCGGCCGCGACCGCACGCTCGGCATTCCCGGCGAGGACCTGGCCGGCGTGATGGGCTCGATCCGCTTCGTCGAGTGGTTCAACGCGCACCCCGATGCCGTCGATCTCACCGAGACCATCGCGCCGGCGCGGCATGTCGCGGTGATCGGCAACGGCAACGTCGCCATCGATGTCGCGCGCGTCTTCGCCAAGACCGCCGACGAGATGGCGAAATCCGACATCGATCCGCGCGCCGCCGCTGCCATCGCGGCGATGCCACTGGCGACGGTGACGCTCTATGGCCGGCGCGGGCCGGCCGAGGCCAGCTTCACCATCAACGAGCTCAACGAGATGGGCCGTCTGGCGCGCGCCGTGGCGCTGGTCGACGCGGCCGATGTCGCCGCCGCCGTGGTGCCCGACAGCGATCCGACGCCCGAGCGCCTGCGCAAGCAGAAGAACATCGAGGCCTTCCGCGGATTCGCCGCCAACGCGCCTGGAGACAAGCCCATCGCGCTCGGCTTCCGTTTCCACCGGACGCCGCTGACGCTGGGCGGCGAGAACGGCCGCGTCGTCGGCATCAACTTCGCCGACGGCTCCTATGCGCCGGCCGATCTGGTGATCACCTGCATCGGCTACGATGCGCACCTGCCCGAAGGCCTGCCGGCCGAGCGCGGCCGCGTCGCCAACCAGGACGGCCGCGTGACGGGATTGCCCGGCGTCTACGTCGTCGGCTGGGCGCGGCGCGGTCCCAGCGGCACCATCCCGACCAGTCGGGCGGACTCGTTTGCCGTCGCCGAGCGTCTGCTCGCCGATTACGCGCCGTCGGCGAAGCCGGGGCCCCAGGGCCTCGACGCCCTGCTCCTGGCGCGCGGCGTCGCTGCGATCGACGCCGCCGGCTGGCAGCGCATCGACAAGGCCGAGAGCGAGGCCGGCGCGCGCGAGGGCCGGCCGCGCGTGAAGCTTTCGAGCTGGGTGGCGTTGCGCGCGGCGTCTAGTCCAGCCTGACCGCCCAGCCCTTCAGCGCCTCGCTCGAGGGCGGGTAGCGTTCCATCACGCGCGCGTCGTGGCCGGGCACCACCATCTCGATGCGGCCGTCGGCGAGCTTCTTCAGCTTGTCGTAGCCGGCCAGCATGTCGGCGACGCTGAAGACGATGGCGAACAGCTTGTCGTCCTCGACGCCCCAATAGTAGTGCGCCGCGTCGGAGGCCAGCACGAGCCAGCCATTGCGCGTCCATACCCGCACCGACTGGATGCCCATGGTGTGGCCGCCGATGTGATGCACCGAGAGCCCGGGCGCGATGTCGCCGTCGCCGTCGTGGAACACGACGCGGTCGCCGTAGAGATGACGCACCATCGCCACCACCTCGTCGACCTCGTAGGCGTGGCGGAATGCCTTCTTGGTCATGTGCCGGCCGGTGACGAACTGCATCTCCTTGTCCTGCACGTGATAGCGCGCGCTGGGGAACAGCGCCCAGCCGCCGACATGGTCGTAGTGCAGGTGGGTGATGACGACGTCCTGCACGTCGTTGGGCTCGACGCCGAGATCGCGCAGGGTGAGCACCGGCGAGCGCAGCATCTGGCGGCCGCGCTGCGTGCCGACCGCCTCGTTGAAGCCGGTGTCGATCACGATCGGCTGGCCGCCGACCAGCCGCTTGCCGTCCTCGCCCAGCGGGATCGCCACCCAGACGAACTAGTCCATGGGGAAATCCGCATCGTGCGGATCGGGCGAAATCTGCACCTCGTGCGCCTTGCGCGGCAGGTGGGCTTACTTGCAGGCATGCAATTCGTAGGTCGGCAGGTTGGGCATTTCGTCCTCTGGCGGCGTTTCCTCTCAGCCGCCAGCCTCCCGCGCCGCAAGGGGGCGGGTCAACTGGTCAACGACGCCTTGAAGACCAGCGGCTCGAGCGTCAGTGCAGCGTCCAACGGCGGCGCCAACTCGAAGAGGCGCGGCCCTTTGGAGAATTGATAGAGCCTGTAGAGGCGAAACGCATCGGGCCGCTCGTCGGATAGCGCGCGCTCATTGCGCGTCAGGTAGAACGGCGTGCGTTCCATGCCTTCCGTGGTCTTGACCTCAATCAGCCGCTCCTTGCCGCGCGCATCGAATGATCGGATGTCATAACCGGCGCCATCACCGTCTTCCTGCGCGACCCAGCGGACTTTGCGCGCGAGGTCGGGACGGTCCTGGAGTTCGAGTTGCTGACGCTCGAAGTCGTAGATCATCCGCTCGCCGGCTTTGCCCAGCGACCGATTGCGTTCGTCACGCAGGGCGGGATCGAACTTCCTGACCAGCCGCTCCAGAGCCGCAGGCCGAGGTCTGGCGCGCACCAGCGGTGGCGGCGCCTCGACATAGAG
>CAYNOF010000494.1:0-6896 GCA_964398335.1 uncultured Rhizobiaceae bacterium | reverse complement strand
CGCGGACGTCGTGCTGGCGGTCGGCACGCGCCTGATGAATCCGCTCGCGCAGTGGGGCGTCGACTCCGACCTCAAGATCATCCGCGTCGACGCCGATCCCGAGGAGATCGTGCGCCAGCGCGCGCCCGATATCGGCATCGTCGGCGACTCGGCGCTGGTGCTGAAGGCGCTGGCCGAGAAGCTCGGCAAGCACAACGCCAAGCGTGCCGATCGCAGCGACGAGGTACGCGAGGTCAAGGCCAAGGTGATGGCCGGCATCGACGGCCTGCGTCCGCAGCTCGACTACCTCGAGGCGATCCGCGCGGCGCTGCCGGAGGACGGCATCTTTGTCGACGAGCTGACCCAGGTCGGCTACGTCGCGCGCCTCGCCTACAAGACCTATCGGCCGCGCACCTTCATCACCACCGGCTACCAGGGCACCCTGGGCTGGGGCTATGCGACGGGCCTGGGCGTGAAGATCGCCAAGCCGGACACGCCGGTGCTGTCGATCAACGGCGATGGCGGCTTCCTGTTCACGGCCAACGAGATGGCCACCGCCGCGCAGCACAACATCCCGCTGGTCGCGGTCGTGTTCGCCGACGGCGCCTATGGCAACGTCAAGCGCATCCAGCAGGAGAATTTCAACAACCGCACCATCGCCACCGAGCTGAAGAACCCCGACTTCGTGAAGATGGCCGAGGCCTTCGGCGTCGAGGGCATGCGCGCGCATTCGCCGGCGGAACTGAAGACCACGATCGAGAAGGCCTTCACGCGCAAGGCGCCGGTGCTGATCGAGGCACCGGTGGGCCAGATGCCGGATCCCTGGAAGCATGTCGCACTGGGTCGTGCCCGCAAGGCATAGAACCTGAGACGCCGCATTGCGGTCGGCCCGCATTGACAGCCTGCCGCGCCGGCGCGTTTGATCAACCCCAGGTAAACGCCCGTTCATGTGGCCGGAGGAACGCCGCCATGAAGCTCATGTGGTTCCACCTGATGCCCTACACGGAGCTGCCGGACGACTTCAACAAGAAGCATCCCAGCGTGTGGGTCGACATCCATTCCTCGCTCTTCGACCCGAAGCGCGCGCATCACATGTACAACGACTTCATGGACGAGCTGGAGTTCGCCGCCGAATGCGGCTTCGACGCCATCTGCGTCAACGAGCACCACAACAACGGCTACGGGCTGATGCCCTCGCCCAACCTGATCGCCTCGTCGCTGGCGCGGCGCACGACCGACACGGCGCTGTGCGTCATGGGCAACAGCCTGGCGCTCTACAACCCGCCGACGCGCGTCGCCGAAGAATTCGCGATGATCGACTGCATCTCGGGCGGCCGGTTGATCGCCGGCTTCCCGGTCGGCTCGCCGATGGACACCTGCTACGCCTACGGCCAGAACCCCAGCCTCCTGCGCGAGCGCTACTACGAGGCGCACGACCTGGTGAAGAAGGCGTGGACCGAGAAGGACACCTTCGCCTTCAACGGCCGCTTCAACCAGCAGCGCTACGTCAACATCTGGCCGCGGCCGATCCAGAATGATCCGCATCCGCCGATCTGGATTCCCGGCGGCGGCTCGGTCGAGACGTGGCGCTGGTGCGCCGAGATGGACTACGTCTACTGCTACCTCTCCTACTACGGCTACAAGGCCGGCCTGAACACCATGCAGGGCTTCTGGAAGGAGATGGAGAAGCTCGGCAAGGACCGCAATCCATACCGCGCCGGCTTCCTGCAGTTCGTCGGCGTCGCCGAGAGCCGCGAGCAGGCGCTCGAGCTCTACACCGAGCCGGCCGAATATTTCTACGGCCGCTGCCTGCACATCGATCCGCGCTTCGCCACGCCGCCGGGCTACACGACCGAGGCGACCCAGCGCGCCGGTATCCAGAGCATGGTGGCGCGCGCCGCCAACGTCGCCAACCCCGCCACCAAGGCGGCGCTGAAGGCGACCAACATGAAGGACATCGTCGACGGCGGTTACGTCATCATCGGCTCGCCCGACGAGGTGGCCGAGCAGATCCGCCACGTCGCCACCAGCCTGAACGTCGGCCACCTGATGCTGCTGCTGCAGTTCGGCAACATGAGCAAGGCGACCACGCACTACAACACGCGGATGTTCGCCGAGAAGGTGATGCCGAAGGTCAAGGACCTGTTCTCCGACTGGGAGGACAAGTGGTGGCCCAAGCCGATGCAGCGCGAGGAGCGCGCCACGATCCCCGCCTTCCAGCCGCGCGTCGCCGCCGAATAACAAACCATAGAGTCTCCCCGTGAACGAACCGCAGACGCTGACGGTCGACGTCAACGGCTTCCCCTGCCGCGTGTGGCGCAAGGGCAATGGCCCGCTGTTCGGCTGGCTCGCCGGCTTCGGCGGTCTGCCGCGCTGGACGCCGTTCCTCGACAGGCTGGCCGAGAAGCGCACCGTGATCGTGCCGTCCCTGCCCGGCTTCCCCGGCGCCGCCGGCCACACGGTCCTCGACAACCATCTCGACTGGATCGTCGCGGTGCGCCAGTTGCTGGCAAAGGCCGGGCTCGATGGTGTCGATCTGGGCGGCGCCTCGGTCGGCGGCAGCTTCGTCGCCGAGATGGCGGCGATCTTTCCAGGCCAGGTGAAAAAACTGGTGCTGCTGTCCCCGTTCGGCCTGTTCGACGACAAGGACCCGCCGGCCGATCCCTGGGCACAGCGGGCCGACACCGTCGGCGCCCTGATGTGCGCCGACCCGGAGGCATGGAAAAAGCTCATCGCGCCGCCCGAGGGCGCCAACTCGGTGGAATGGCCGATCGAGATGACCCGGGCGGCCGAGGCGTCGGCCCGCGCCTTCTGGCCGCTGGGCAATACCCAGCTCGCCAAGCGCCTGAAACTGATCCAGGCACCCACCCTGATCGTCTGGGGCGAGCAGGACCGTGTCCAGCCGCCGTCCTATGCCCGGTTATTCGCGAACGGAATCAAGGCCAAGAGCGAGATCCGGATGATCCCGGGCGCCGGCCATCTGGCCGATCTCGACCAGCCGGAAGCCGTCGCCAAAGCCGTCCTCGACTGGCTGGGATAACTTCCCCACAGCGTGAAAAGTGCAGATTTGACCGTATTTTGTCATTGACGAGCGGGCGCTCATTTCTGATAGTGGGACCATTCACGTAAGCGTATTTGCCTGTGGAGGCACCCATGCGTCGGATCGTGGCGCTGTTCACTCTTGCGCTCGGCCTTGTGGCTTTTGCCTCGGCGGCGTCGGCGGAACGGCGCGTCGCCCTGGTTATCGGCCAGGCCGCCTATCAGCATGCCCCGGCTCTCGCCAACCCGGCCAATGACGCCAAGGCGGTCGCCGCCGCCCTGGAGCGGCTGGGCTTCGAGGTGGTCGCGGGCTATGACCTCGCCAACGCCGATCTGCGCAAGACGGTGCGCTCGTTCGCCGACAAGCTGGCGGGCGCCGACGTTGCTCTGTTTTTCTATGCCGGTCACGGCCTGCAGGTCGGCGGCGAGAACTACCTGATCCCGGTCGACGCCGCGATCCAGACCGAGGCCGACCTCGACTTCAACGCGGTGAAGATGGACCTCGTCTCGCGCCAGATGGACCGCGAGACCAACGTCAAGATCGTCATGCTCGACGCCTGCCGCGACAATCCGTTCGAGAAGCAGCTGTCGCGCAGCATGGGCAAGACCCGCTCGGCCAACCTGAAGAAGGGCCTGGCCGAGGTCAGCAACGCCGGCGGCACCCTGATCGCCTTCGCCACCGACCCGGGCGACGTGGCGCTCGACGGCGACGGCGCGCACAGCCCGTTCACCACCGCGCTGCTGCGCCACATCGAGACGCCCGGCGTCGAGATCGGCCTGATGATGCGCCGCGTCACCAAGGACGTCTTCGAGGCGACCAAGGAGAAGCAGCGTCCGTGGACCAACGCCTCGCTGACCGGCGAGTTCTACATGAAGCCCGGCGAGCCTGGCGCGGCACCGGCACCGGCGAGCCCGGCGGCGGCCGCTCCGGCGCCCGGCACCGGCTTCGACGAGCGCCAGATGGAACTCGCCTTCTGGCAGTCGGCCGACAAGAGCGGCGCGGCCAGCGACTATGAGGAGTATCTGAAGCGCTACCCCAACGGCCAGTTCGCCGGCATGGCGAAGAACCGCCTGGAGGCGCTCAAGAACAAGCCCAACGAGCCGCGCACCGCGTCGGCGGATCCGGGCCCGGGACAGCCGCAGGGCCGCTCGGTCGACGCCGCCAACACCTCGAGGAACAGCGACGAGGCATCGGAGCTGGCGATCGGTTTGACGTCCAATGACCGCGTCAGCGTCCAGCGCCGCCTGCTGCTTGCCGGCTTCAACCCCAACGGTGTCGATGGCTCGTTCGGCCCCGGCACGCGCCGCGCGATCTCGACCTGGCAGACCTCGCGTGGCTTCAACGCCTCGGGCTACCTCAACCGCGACCAGTACGGCGCGCTGATCGCCCAGACCGAGACGGCCTACGCCAACTGGCTGGCCGCCGAGCGCGCCCGCGTCGCCGCCACGCCGCAGCCGGCGCCCACGCCCTCGTACCCGCAGCCGACGGCGCAGCCGGCACCGTCCGCGCAGCCGGCGCCCTCGCGCGGCCCGACGGCGCGCGACGTGATCGACGGCGCCGGCACCGTGCGCGACATGATCCGCATCTTCCGCTGATCGCGATCCGTCCGGCATCCCTCTGCGACGCGGCCCTCGGGCCGCGTCGTGCGTTATGATGGCAGGTTGCGGAGACCAGCCATGAGCAAGGCGTTCACCCGGGAAGACGACGGCAACATCGACGACGATGGCGCCGACGACGGCGTGCCCGCGCTGCCGGCGGGGACGAAGAACTACATCACGCCGCAGGGCTTCGCCGCCTTGCGCGACGAGCGCGAGCGGCTGGTGCGCGTCGAGCGGCCGGAAGTCGTGAAGGTGGTGTCGTGGGCGGCGTCGAACGGCGATCGCTCGGAGAACGGCGACTATCTCTACGGCAAGCGCCGGCTGCGCGAGATCGACCGCCGCCTGCGCTTCCTCGGCAAGCGCATGGAGAGCGCCGAGGTGGTCGACCCGGCGAAGCAGACGAGACGCGACCAGGTGTTCTTCGGCGCCACGGTGAGCTACGCCAACATGCGCGACGAGGAGCACACCGTCACCATCGTGGGCGTCGACGAAGTCGACTCCGGCCAAGGCCGCGTCAGCTGGATCTCGCCGGTGGCGCGCGCGCTCTTGAAGGCGCGTGTCGGCGACACCGTGCCGGTGCGCACGCCCGCGGGCATCGAGCAGATCGAGGTGCTCGCCATCACCTATCCGGCGTCCCGCATCTGACTGGGGCGGTGGAAAAGCCCGGTTTTCCGGGCTTAAATCGCGCTCGCCTGTGAAAAAAGCCTGAAAAACCGCCAAAAATCGCATGTTCGGCGTGGGCGAGCGCGGAAAAACGGTGTAATTTGCGCATCCCGCAACCCCCTCTGGATGCGGGTGCACAACAAACAACCGAGGTTTTCACATGACCGACAAGGCCCCCGCCAAGGCTCCGACGGCCCCCACCGTCCCGCTGTCGAAGATGATCGCCGAGCTCGCCGAGAAGAGCGACATGCCCAAGAAGGCGGTCGCCGGCCTGTTCGACGAGTTCGTGCAGCTCACGGTGAAGCATCTCAAGAAGGGCAACAAGGTGCGCATCACCGGCCTGGGCATCCTGCAGGTCCGCAAGCGCGCCGCCCGCATGGGCCGCAACCCGGCCACCGGCGAGGCGATCAAGATCAAGGCGTCGAAGAAGGTCGCCTTCCGCGTCGCCAAGGACCTCAAGGAAGCCATCTGATCCGCGTGGCCGCGCCGCCCTGGCGGCCGGCCTCCGCATCACAACGGCGTCGACCGGCCGCTTCGGTGGTCCTGTCGGCGCCGTTTGCTTTGACGCGCACGCCACCCTTGCGCCGCGCCCGCTTGCCCATGAAGCCACCGGCCCCCTAACCTCCGCCGCGACACGACGCCGGCTCGCGGCGCGGGAGGAAGCGCATGGCCGGCGTCGGCACGCTGGAGACGATTCTCGACGGCCTGACCTTCGGTGAAGGCCCGCGCTGGCACGACGGCCGGCTGTGGTTCTCCGACTTCTATACTCACAGCGTCATCGCCATGGACCCGGCGGGCCGCACCGAGACGATGGTGACGGTGCCGCAGCAACCGTCGGGCCTGGGCTGGATGCCGGACGGCACGCTGCTGATCGTCTCGATGCTCGATCAGAAACTGATGAAGCTCAGCGGCGGCAAGCTGGTGCAGCACGCCGATCTCTCGATACACGCGGTCGGCCCCTGCAACGACATGGTGGTCGATGCGAAGGGCCGCGCCTGGGTCGGCAATTTCGGCTTCGATCTGTTCGGCGGCGAGGCCGCGAAGACGACCTGCATCGTGCGTGTCGATCCCGACGGCAAGGTCACGCGCGCCGCCGACGGCCTCGCCTTTCCCAACGGCACCATCGTCACGCCGGACGGACGCACGCTGGTGATCGGCGAGACGCGCGGCAACCGGCTCACCGCCTTCGACATCGGAGCCGACGGCTCGCTGTCGAACCGCCGCGTCTGGGCGCAGTTCGACGACGTCTTTCCCGACGGCATCTGCCTCGACTCCGAGGGCGCGATCTGGGTCGCCGACCCGCGCGGCCGTCGCGTCGTGCGCGTGTTCGAAGGCGGACGCGTCGATCGCACCATCGCACTGATCGATCGCGGCGCCTATGCCTGCATGCTGGGCGGCGAGGACCGGCGCACGCTCTACGTCGTCACCAACAGCGCGAGCGGCCCCAACGTTGCCGCGGCGAAATCCGGCCGCATCGAGGCGATGCGCGTCGACGTCCCCGGCGCAGGCCTGCCATAGGGAGGAAGGACCATGAGCGACGACATGGGCTTGAAGGGCAAGGTCGCGATCGTCTCCGGCGGCGGCGCGGCGGGCGACGGCATCGGCAACGGCCGCGC
>CAYNOF010000493.1:0-1395 GCA_964398335.1 uncultured Rhizobiaceae bacterium | reverse complement strand
CGTGATAGTCCTGCACCACCTTGCGCAGCGACATGCCGCGATGCTGCGCGGCGAAGGGAATGATCGTCGTCGTGCCGCCGAACACCGCCGAGCGCGTGCCGGTGTAGAAATCGTCGGCGCACATGATGCCCATGCCCGATTTCTGCGCGACGTGCACGTGGCTGTCGACGCCGCCGGGCAGCACGAACCTGCTGCCGGCATCGATCTCGCGGGCGGCGTCGCCGGACACCGTGCCGATGGCGGCGATCACGCCGTCCTTCACCGCGATGTCGCCCTCGGTGACGCGCTCGACGGTGACGATGCGGGCGTTGCGGATGATCAGGTCGTACGCGGGCATCAGCTTACTCCGCCGCCATCGGCCGCGACTTGTCCGATGCGGCAAGGCGGCGTTCGAGGCGTGCGATCAGGTTGTCGAGTTCGACCACGTCGGCGGCAGTGAGCGACGAGCCCGGCGAACGTTGCTTGGCGCTCTTGATCGCACCCCGACGGCGCAGCACCTCCTTGCGCAGCGCCAGGCCGATGCCGGGCTGCACCTCGTGGCGCACCAGCGGCAGGTAGATGTCGAAGAGATCCTCGCCCTCCTCCGCCTTGCCGGCGGCGAACAGCGCATGGACCTGCACCAGCATCTCCGGCCAGGCGAAGCCGGTCATCGCGCCGTCGACGCCGCGACGCAGTTCCTGCGGATAGTAGATGCCGCCATTACCGACCAGGATCGACACGCGGCGCTGCCCCTGGGCCTCGGCCTCGCGGATGCGGGTGATCTTGTTCAGCGCCGGCGCATCCTCGTGCTTGAGCATCACCAGCTGCGGGAAATCCGCCACCATGCGGTTGAACACCGGCACCGGCAGGAACACGCCGGTGGTCTGCGGATAGTCCTGGTAGACCACGGGCACGTCGGGCCCGAGCGCCTCGAAGACCTGCCGGTAGTAACCGTAGAGCGCGTCGTCGCCCTTCAGGCCCGGCGTCGGCGCCACCATCACGCCGGCCGCGCCGGCCTCCATCACCTGGTGCGACAGGCGGCGCAGCGGATCGATCGCGGCGTGGCTGACGCCGACGATCACCTTGCGCCCGCCGGCGCGCGCGATCACGCGCTTGACCACGGCCAGCGACTCGTCGGGCGTGAGCTTGTGCGCCTCGCCCATCATGCCCAGCAGGGTGAAGCCGTGCACGCCGCAGCCGATATAGAAGTCGGTGAGCGAATCGACGCTGTTGAAGTCGACCTCGCCCGAATCGGTGAACGGCGTGGCGGCGATGATGAAGACGCCCTTGGCGGTTTCGTGGAGGCGCGCGGCCATAGGTGATCTCCATTTGATCTGCGCGGCGCTCATGCCATCCGCGCGGGGGCGGGTGAAGCTTGTCGCCCGTCATCGCAGTGGCCTAGAGTTTGCACGTCAG
>CAYNOF010000492.1:0-1875 GCA_964398335.1 uncultured Rhizobiaceae bacterium | reverse complement strand
ATAACCGAGACCGATAAACCAACGATGCTCAGAGTTACGGTCATGTCTGTTCGGGCGGGCGGCGAGCCGAAGTCGGTTTCCTTGAACAGGGACATGGCCTTGGCCTCAATCCGGGACGGCGCCGATCCGGGCTCCGAAGTCCTCCGGGAAGTGGGTCAGAGCGCTCATCACCGGATAGGGGGCGAAGCCGCCCAGAGCACAGAGGGAGCCGAATTTCATCGTATCACAAAGCTCCTCCAGCAGGGTCAGGTTCTCGCCCGGCGAGACCCCGGCCTTGATGCGGTCGATGACCTCGACGCCGCGCGTCGAGCCGATGCGGCAGGGCGTGCACTTGCCGCAGGACTCGATGGCGCAGAACTCCATCGCGAAGCGCGCCTGGTGCGCCATGTCGACGGTGTCGTCGAACACCACGACGCCGCCGTGGCCAATCAGGCCATCGCGCGCGGCGAAGGCTTCGTAGTCGAACGGCGTGTCGAACAGCGTGCGCGGGAAATAGGCGCCCAGCGGACCGCCGACCTGCACCGCGCGCACTGGCCGGCCGCTCGCCGTGCCGCCGCCGATGTCGTCGACCAGCTCGCCGAGCGTGACGCCGAAGGCGGTCTCGAACAGGCCGCCGTTGCGCACATTGCCGGCGAGCTGGATCGGCATGGTGCCGCGCGAACGACCCATGCCGAAGTCGCGATAGAAGTCGGCGCCCTCGGCGAGGATCGTCGGCACCGAGGCCAGCGAGATCACGTTGTTGACCACGGTCGGCCGCCCGAACAGGCCGCGATGTGCCGGCAGCGGCGGCTTGGCGCGCACCATGCCGCGCTTGCCCTCGAGGCTGTCGAGCAGCGCCGTCTCCTCGCCGCAGACATAGGCGCCGGCGCCGACGCGGATCTCGATGTCGAAGGCGTGGCCCGAGCCGGCGACATTGGCGCCGAGGCAACCGTCGGCCCGTGCCGTCGCCAGCGCCGCCTCCATGGTGGCGATGGCGTGCGGATATTCCGAGCGGATGTAGATGAAGCCCTTGGCGGCGCCGACCGCTATGGCGGCGATCGTCATGCCCTCGATCAGGCAGAACGGATCGCCCTCCATGATCATGCGGTCGGCGTAGGTGCCCGAGTCGCCTTCGTCGGCGTTGCAGACGATGTATTTCGGCTGGCCGACGGCCTCGCGCGTGGTGCGCCACTTGATGCCGGTCGGGAAGCCGGCGCCGCCGCGGCCGCGCAGCCCCGACTGTACCACCGACTCGACAATCGCCGCGGGGCCCATGCCCAGTGCCCGTTCGAGCCCGCGATAGCCGCCCGCCGCGCGATACGCCGCCAGCGACAGGGGATCGATGACGCCGCAGCGCGCGAAGGTCAGCCGAGTCTGCCGCTTGAGGAACGGGATCGCCTCGGTGGGTCCGAGCCGCAGCCGGTGCGGTCCGCCGCCGGCGACGATGGCATCGAGCAGCACCTCGGCATCCGGCGCCTCGACCGGCCCGTAGGCCACGCGACCCCCAGGCGTGGCGACCTCGAGCATCGGCTCCAGCCAGAACAGGCCGCGCGATCCGGTGCGGATGATCTCCAGCGTCACGCCGCGCCGTTGCGCGGCATCGCTCAACGCCTGGGCGACCTCGTCCGCGCCGACGGCGAGCGCACCGACATCGCGCGGCACATAGACCCGCGCACTCACGACGACACCTCGTCGAGCAGACGGTCGAGACGACGTGCGTCGAGGCGCGCCAGCGGGCGGCCGTCGAGCAGGGCGGCGGGGCCGCTGGCGCACAGGCCGAGGCAAAAGACCGGCTCCAGGGTCACCTCACCGTCGGCCGTCGTCTCGCCCCAGGACACGCCAAGTCGTGATTGCCCGTGGGCAGCCAGGTGCTCGCCGCCGCGTGCCTGGCAGGCT
>CAYNOF010000491.1:0-9664 GCA_964398335.1 uncultured Rhizobiaceae bacterium | reverse complement strand
AACGCCAGCCCGGTCTCGGTGCGCGCGATGCTGTCGAATATCGCGATGACGAGCCCCGCGCCGGGCGGCCGCCGCGTGCTGGTGCTGGGCGACATGCGAGAGCTCGGCGTCGAGGCCGATGCGCTGCATGTCGGGCTGGCGCCGGACATCGAGGCGGCCGGCGTGGCCGCGGTCTTCACGTGCGGGCCGCACATGGAGAAGCTGCGCGCGGCGCTGCCGCCGGCGCTGCGCGCGGTCCACGCCGTCGATTCGGCGCGGCTGGCGCAGCGCGTGATCGAGGGACTGCGGCCCGGCGACGTGGTCGCGGTCAAGGGCTCGCTGGGCTCGAAGATGAAGGTGGTCGTCGACGCGATCCTGGCGATGGGCGCGGTGACGGGCGGATCGGAAAAGGGTTGAACGGACGTGCTGTTTCATTTCCTGGCGCCGTTGGCGGACCAGTTCACACCGATGAATCTCTTCCGGTACATCACGTTCCGGACCGGCGGCGCCTTCATGACGGCGCTGCTGCTGTCGTTCCTGATCGGCGGCCGGCTGATCAACTGGCTGCGCAGCCGCCAGGGCAAGGGCCAGCCGATCCGCGAGGACGGGCCGGAGAGCCATCTGCTGACCAAGAAGGGCACGCCCACCATGGGCGGCTTCCTCATCCTGATCTCGCTCACCGTCGCGACATTGCTGTGGGCCGATCTGCGCAACCGCTATGTCTGGGTGGTGCTGCTGATCACCCTGAGCTTCGGCGCCATCGGCTTCGTCGACGACTTCCTCAAGGTCACCAAGCGCAACACCGCCGGTCTGCCGGGCTGGCTGAAGCTGGCGGCCTCGGTCCTGTTCTCCATGCTGGCGGTGGCCTTCATCGTCGAGATCACGCCGTCGCCGCTGCGCTACCAGCTCGCGTTGCCGTTCCTCAAGAACGTGCTGGTGCCGCTGGGCCTCATCGGCTTCTTCGTGTTCTCCGTCCTGGTGATCGTCGGCGCGTCGAACGCGGTGAACCTCACCGACGGCCTCGACGGCCTGGCGATCGTGCCGGTCATCATCGCCACCGGCGTGTTCGGCATCATCAGCTATTTCGTCGGCAACGCGGTCTACACCAATTACCTGCAGCTGCACGGCATCCCGGGCTCCGGCGAGCTCGCCGTGGTCTGCGCCGCGCTGATCGGCGGCGGGCTCGGCTTCCTGTGGTTCAACGCGCCGCCGGCCATGGTGTTCATGGGCGACACCGGCTCGCTGGCCATGGGCGGCGCGCTGGGCGCTATCGCCGTGATCATCAAGCACGAGATCGTGCTGGGCATCGTCGGCGGCCTGTTCGTGCTCGAGACCGTGTCGGTGATCGTGCAGGTGCTGTCGTTCAAGCTCACCGGCAAGCGCGTCTTCCGCATGGCGCCGCTGCATCATCACTTCGAGAAGAAGGGCTGGGCCGAGCCGACCATCGTCATCCGCTTCTGGATCATCGCCACCATCCTGGCGATGGCCGGGCTGGCCACCTTGAAGCTGCGGTGAGACGCCGATGATCGACCTCTCCGCCCTCCGCGGTTCGCGCTTCGTGGTGCTCGGGCTCGCCCGCAGCGGCCTTGCGGCGGCGCGCGCGCTGAAGGCGGCGGGGGTCGAGTTCACCGCCTGGGACGACAAGGCCGCCAGCCGCGAGGCGCTGGCCGCCGAGGGCGTGCGCATCGCCGATCCGGCGAATATCAACTGGTCGGGCATCACCGGGCTGGTGATGAGCCCGGGCATCCCGCACTCCTTCCCCAAGCCGCATCCGACGGCGGCCGCGGCGAAAACAGCCGGCGTGCCCCTGATCGGCGATATCGAGCTCTTGGCCCGCAGCGGCTCGAAGGCGCGCCTCGTCGGCATCACCGGCACCAACGGCAAGTCGACGACGACGGTGCTGATCGGCCATATCCTGCGCAGCGCCGGCGTCGACTGCGAGATGGGCGGCAATCTCGGCCCTGCGGCGCTCGATTTCCGGCCGCTGGGCGCCGCCGGCGTCTACGTGCTGGAGATGTCGTCGTTCCAGCTCGAGCTGGTGCCCAGCCTGCGCTTCGACATCGCCGTGTGGATGAACATCACGCCCGACCACATCGATCGGCATGGCGATCTGGCGGGCTACATCGCCGCCAAGCGGCACATTTTCGACAACCAGCGGCCGAGCGACGTCGCGGTGATCGGTGTCGACGATGACGCGTCGAAGGCCGAGGCGATTCGGCTGGGCGGCGCGCGCAAGATGATCGGCATCACCGTGAAGGGCAATACGCCCGCCGGTGTCAGCGTCCATGACGGCATCCTGCGCGATTCGAGCGATGGCACGTCGGTTGATCTGCGCGGCATCAAGACCCTGCCCGGTGCGCACAACTGGCAGAACGCGGCTGCGGCCTGGGCGGTGTGCCGCGCGCTGGGACTCTCGCCGGCGGCGGTGGAGCAGGGGCTGCGCAGCTATCCCGGCCTGGCGCATCGCCAGGAGCGCGTCGCCGTGGTCGGCGACATCGTCTACATCAACGACAGCAAGGCGACCAACGCCGACGCCACCGAAAAGGCGCTGGCAGCCTACGACACGATCTACTGGATCGTCGGCGGCACGGCGAAGGCCGAGGGCATCGCGCCGCTCTCGCCCTGGTTCTCGCGCGTGGTGCATGCCTTCCTGGTCGGCGCGTCGAGCGAGCCGTTCGCCGCGACGCTTGAGGGCCGCGTGCCCTATACGCGTTCGGGCGACCTGCGCACGGCACTCGAGCAGGCGCATGCCCTGGCGCAGCGCGAGCATCGCAAGGGCGCGGTGGTGCTGCTGTCGCCGGCCTGCGCGTCGTACGACCAGTGGCCGAACTTCGAGGCGCGCGGCGACGCGTTCCGCAGCATGGCGCGCGCGCTGCCGGGCGCGATCGTCGAAACGGGAGCCGCCGCATGATCACGGTCTCGCGCAACGACACATCTGTCGTCGGCCGCTGGTGGTGGACGGTCGATCGCTGGACGCTGGGCGCGATCCTGGTGATCATGGCGCTGGGCATCATGCTGACCATGGCCGCGTCGCCGCCGGCGGCCGAGCGCATCGGCGCCGAATCGTTCCACTTCGTGCGCCGCCAGCTGCTCTTCCTGCCGATCGCGCTGGGCGTGCTGCTGGTGGCCTCGATGGCTTCGCCCCGCATGGTGCGTCGCCTGGCGCTGCTGATCTTCGCCGCCAGCCTGCTGGGTCTGGCCGCGACCTATGTCATCGGGCCGGAGATCAAGGGCGCGCGCCGCTGGCTGTCGCTGCCCGGCTTCGGCACGGTGCAGCCCTCCGAGTTCGTCAAGCCCAGCCTGGCGGTGATCTCGGCCTGGCTGTTCGCGCAGAAGAAGCTGAACCCGTCCTTCCCCGGCTACCTGCTGTCGAGCGTGCTGTTCGCGATCGTCGTCGCCCTGCTGATCGGCCAGCCCGATCTCGGCATGACCATCGTCGTCGCCGCGGTCTGGGCCGGGCAGTTCTTCCTCGCCGGCCTGCCGATCTGGGTCGTCGGCTTCGGCGTGCTGGGCGCGCTCGGCTCGATGGTCGGCGCCTATGCCATGCTGCCGCACGTGCAGAGCCGCATCGATCGCTTCATCAGCCCCGACGCCGGCGACAACTACCAGGTCAACACCGCGCTCGAGGCCTTCAGCAATGGCGGCCTGTTCGGCCGCGGCCCGGGCGAGGGCACGGTCAAGGCGCTGCTGCCCGACGCGCATACCGACTTCGTGATGGCGGTGGCCGGCGAGGAGGTCGGCCTGATCACCTGCCTGTTCATCGTCTCGCTGTTCACTTTCGTCGTGCTGCGTTCGCTGTCGCGCTCGATGAAGGAGACCAGCCTGTTCATCATGCTGGCGGCCAGCGGTCTCACCATCCAGTTCGGCCTGCAGGCGGCGATCAACTTCGCCTCGACGGTGCAGCTGATGCCGGCCAAGGGCATGACCCTGCCGTTCATCTCCTATGGCGGCTCCTCGGCGATCGCCGTTGCCCTGGCCGTGGGCATGATGCTGGCGCTGACCCGCGAGCGTGCGGGCCTCGGTGAGGCGGCATGAACGCCCAGCCCGTCGTCCTCGCCACCGGCGGCACCGGCGGCAATGTCTTCCCGGCCGAGGCTTTGGCCGGCGAGCTTGCCGCGCGCGGCGTCAACCTGGCGCTGATCACCGACGATCGCGGCAAGCAGTGGCAGGGCGAACTGGCACGCCATCCGATCCATCACGTGCGCGGCGGCAGCCCGAGCGCCGGCGGCCTCTCGCGCCGCATTGCCAACACCTGGGGCCTGGCGGTGGGCACGGCCGAAGCCTACGGCGTGATCGGCAAGGTGAAGCCCGCGGTGGTCGTCGGCTTCGGCGGCTATGCCTCGGTGCCGACTTTGCTGGCGGCGCGCTTCCGCGGCGTGCCGCGCATCGTGCACGAGCAGAATGCGGTGCTGGGCCGCGCCAACCGCGTCGCCTCGGCCGGCGCGCGCGCCATCGCGACGTCGTTCCGCAAGGTGCGCCACATCGAAGACGGCGATCCGCGCATCCATCTCGTCGGCAATCCGGTGCGCGACGCCGTGCGCAGCCTGCACGAGGTGGCCTACGAGCCGCCCGGTGCCGACGGGCCGATCCGCGTGGTGGTGATCGGCGGCAGCCAGGGCGCCGCCTCGTTCAGCACCGTGATCCCCGAGGCGATCGCCTCGCTGCCCGACGATCTGCGGCAGCGCCTGCGCCTGGCGCAGCAATGCCGCGCCGAGGATCTCGAGCGGGTGCAATCCTTCTACGCGGCGCGCGGCATCGATGCCGAGTGCGCGCCGTTCTTCCGAGACTTCCCGGCGCGTTTGGCCGGGGCCCACCTCGTTGTCGCGAGGGCGGGGGCGTCGACGGTGGCCGAACTTACGACTTCAGGTCGGCCATCGGTCCTCATCCCCTTCCCCCACGCAACTGAGGACCATCAACGCGCGAACGCCCTGGCGGTCGACGAGGTGGGCGCTTCCATTCTGCTGCCGCACGAGGCCTTCACGGCCGAGGCCCTGCGGCAGCATCTCGTGACCTTGTTCACCAGCCCGCAACGGCTGGTCGATATGGCAAAGGCGGCGCGCGCGGCCGGCCATCCCGACGCCGCCCAGCGCCTGGCCGACATCGTCGTCGGCGTGATGACCGGGAGTGCGCCGCCGTGAGAGCCCTGCCGCTGAACATCGGCCTGATCCATTTCGTCGGCATCGGCGGCATCGGCATGTCGGGCATCGCCGAGGTGCTGCACAATCTCGGCTACAAGGTCCAGGGCAGCGATCTCGCCGACAACGCCAACTGCAAGCGGCTGGCCTCGCTGGGCATGAAGATCATGATCGGCCACCGCGCCGAGAATGTCGGCGCCGCGCAGGTCGTCGTCGTGTCCTCGGCGGTGAAGCCCGACAATCCGGAAGTGCTGGCCGCGCGCGCACGCTTCACCCCGGTGGTGCGCCGCGCCGAGATGCTGGGCGAGCTGATGCGCCTGAAATGGTCGATCGCGATCGGCGGCACGCACGGCAAGACGACGACGACCTCGATGATCGCCAGCCTTCTCGACGCCGCGCATCTCGACCCGACGGTGATCAACGGCGGCATCATCAACGCCTACGGCACCAACGCGCGGCTGGGCCAGGGCGAGTGGATGGTGGTCGAGTCCGACGAATCCGACGGCTCGTTCCTGCGCCTGCCCGCGACCATCGCCGTGGTCACCAACATCGATCCCGAGCATCTCGACCACTACGGCGATTTCGACGCCCTGCGCTCGGCCTTCGTGCGCTTCGTCGAGAACATCCCGTTCTACGGCTTCGCCGCTTTGTGCAGCGATCATCCCGAGGTGCAGGCGATCATCCCGCGCGTCGCCGACCGCAAGATCGTCACCTACGGGCTGGGTGCCAGCGCCGACGTGCGCGCGCTGAACCTGAAGCTCGACCGCAACGGCGCCGATTTCGACGTGATGATCGAGAATCGCGCGACCAACGAATCGGCGATGATGACCGGCCTGCGCCTGCCGATGTTCGGTCAGCACAACGTGCAGAACGCGCTCGCCGCCATCGCCGTGGCGCACGAGATGGGCATCGACGACGAGACCATCCGGCGCGGCCTGGCCGGCTTCACCGGCGTGCGCCGCCGCTTCACCCGCACCGGCGAGGCGCACGGCATCACCGTCATCGACGATTACGGCCACCACCCCGTCGAGATCGCCGTCACCCTGCGCGCCGCGCGCCAGGCCTATGGCGGCTCGGGTGCGGTGATCGCCGTGGTGCAGCCGCACCGCTACAGCCGCCTGCGCGACCTGCGCGACCAGTTCGCGCGCTGCTTCGGCGACGCCGACGCCGTCGTGATCGCCGATGTCTACGCCGCGGGCGAGGCGCCGATCGCCGGCGTCGATCGCGACATGCTGGTCGAGCGCATCGTGCGCGCGGGCCATTCGCGTGTCTTCGCGCTCGATGGACCGGGCCAGCTGCCGTCGCTGATCTGGAGCATCGCGCGGCCCGGCGACGTCGTGGTCTGTCTCGGCGCCGGCAACATCACCGCCTGGGCGCACGCGCTGCCCGGCCAGTTGCAGCAGATCGCCGCGCAGCAGGCGCCGCGTGCGGTGGCCAACGATTCCGGGTCGGTCGCATGATGGCCGGCACGCACACCATGCCGCATCTCATCGACCGCCTGCCCCGGGTGCGCGGACGGCTGACGGCTGACGCGCCGCTCGCCCCCGTGACGTGGTTCCGCGTCGGCGGCGTGGCCGAGGTCTTGTTCCGTCCCGCCGATGTCGAGGATCTCGCGGCGTTCCTCGCCGCCTTGCCGCGCGACATTCCCGTCACCGTGCTCGGTGTCGCCTCGAACCTGCTGGTGCGCGATGGCGGCGTGCGCGGCGTGGTGATCCGCCTGCTGCGCGGCTTCGTCGATGTGCGCGTCGAGGGCGCGTCGGTGATCGCCGGCGCCGGCGCGCTGGACCTCAACGTCGCGCTGACCGCGCGCGATCACGGCGTCGCCGGCCTGGAGTTCCTGAGCGGCGTGCCGGGCACGATCGGCGGCGCGTTGCGCATGAACGCCGGCGCCTATGGCGGCGAGATGAAGGATGTCGTGGAGTCGGCCGAGATGGTCGGCCGCGACGGCAAGCGGCGCACCCTGTCGGCGGCCGAGCTCGGCTTTACCTATCGACATACCGCGGCGCCCGGGGATGCAATTTTTGTGAGCGCGACCTTGCGTGGGCGTGCGGGCGACCAGGCTGCGATCGGCGCGCGTATCGTCGAGATCGACCAGGCGCGCGAGGCCAGCCAGCCGCGCAGCCGCACCGGCGGCTCGACCTTCGTCAACCCGCCCGGTGCGCGGGCGTGGGAGCTGATCGATCGCGCCGGTTGCCGCGGGCTGAGGATCGGCGGCGCGCAGGTCTCGGAAAAGCACTGCAACTTCCTGATCAACACCGGCGACGCGACCGCGCACGACATCGAGACGCTCGGCGAAGAGGTGCGTCGGCGCGTCTTCGAGCACAGCGGCGTGGCGCTGCAGTGGGAGATCAAGCGTATCGGCGAGTTCGCTTCGGTCCCCGTAGCGCCGGGAGTTCCGGCATGAGCAAGCGCGTCGCGGTCCTGAAGGGCGGCTGGTCGCCGGAGCGCGAGGTCTCGCTGGTCACCGGCCGCGAATGCGCCGCGGGCCTGCGCAGCGCCGGCTACGACGTCACCGAGGTCGACGTCACGCGCGACCTGCCGGCGCTGATCGAGGCGCTGCGTCCGGCCAGGGGTGGCGGACCCGAGGTCGTGTTCAACGCGCTGCACGGCAAGTGGGGTGAGGATGGCTGCGTGCAGGGTGTGCTCGACATCCTGCGCGTGCCCTACACCCATTCCGGCGTGCTGCCCTCGGCGGTGGCGATGGACAAGCCGCTGTCGCGCCACATCTTCAACTCGCTGGGCATGCGCTGCGCCGACGGCATGGTGGTCGAGCGCCGCACCCTGCTGGCCGGCGATCCCATGCCGCGTCCCTATGTCGTCAAGCCGATCGACCAGGGCTCGAGCATCGGCGTGCATATCGTGCGCGAAGGCGGTAACCTTGCCGCCGTCGAGCAGGCGGAGGCGAAGTTCGGCGATCGCGTGCTGATCGAACGCTATGTGCCCGGGCGCGAGCTCACCGTCGCGGTGCTGGGCGATCGCGCGCTGACGGTGACCGAGCTGCGCCCCACCGTGGCGTTCTACGACTACGAGGCGAAGTACACCGACGGCATCACCCAGCATCTCGTGCCGGCGCCGATTCCCGATGTGGTGCGCGATCTCGCCATGGACTGGGCGCTGACGGCGCATCGCACCCTGGGCTGTTCGGGCCTGACGCGCTCGGACTTCCGCTGGGACGACAGCAAGCCGGGCACCGACGGCCTGGTGATCCTCGAGCTCAACACCCAGCCCGGCATGACGCCGCTGTCGCTGGCGCCGGAGCAGGCGAAGTGGGCCGGGATGGAGTTCCCGCAACTCGTGGCCTGGATGGTGGAGAACGCGCGATGTCCGCCGTAACCACCACGCCCTTCGGCAAGGACATCGATGTCCGCCCGCGGCGCGGCGCCTCGCGCCGGCCGGGCGCGCCGCGTCCCGGCTCGGCGCGGCCCTCGCATGGCCGCAAGACGGCGCGCAAGCGCTTCCGCCTGCGGGTCTCGTGGCGCAGCGCGATCATCCTCGGGGTCGTGGTGCTGACCCTGGGCGGCGGCTCCATCGCCGGCTACGCGCGGTGGACGAGCGGTGCCGTCGACGACGGCAAGGCCTGGGTCGACGGCATCACCAGGCGGGTCACCAGCTTCGCGCCGTTCCCGCTCGAGGACGTCACGGTCGAAGGCCGCAAGCACGTCACCGAGGATGCGGTGTTGCGGGCGCTCAACGTCAGCCGCGGCGAGTCGCTGCTGACCATCGACCTGCAGGGCGCGCGCGAACGGCTGGAGCGCATCGAGTGGGTCGAATACGCCGCCGTCGAGCGGCGCTGGCCCGACACCATCCATGTCGCCTTGCGCGAACGTCAGGCCGTGGCGCTGTGGCAGTCGACGACAATCGGCGCCGACGGCAAGAGCGTCACCGAGTATGTCCTGATCGACCGCTACGGCCGCAAGGTGCGCACCGTCGATCCGGCCGAGAGCTCGGTGCGGCTGCTGCTGTCGGGCGATGGCGCACCCGAGCAGGTCGCCGGGCTGTTCCTGCTGCTGCAGGACGTCAAGCCGATCGCCGACAAGCTGCAGGCGGCGGTCTTCGTCGGCCAGCGCCGCTGGAACCTGATCCTCGACGGCGGCCTGCAGATCCGGCTGCCGGAGGAGGGTGCCGGCGAAGCGCTCAAGCGCGTGCTCGAGCTGGACCGCAGCGACCAGTTGCTGTCGCGCGATGTCTCGGTGATCGATCTCAGATTGCCCGACCGCATCACCTTGCGCCGTGCCGGCGTGCCCGATCCGCTGATGTCGGTGGGTGCGCGTCCCGAGCCGACGCCGCCACCTCCTGCGCCGCCGACCGGTGGCGCCGCAAGACCTCCCGCCGCCAAGCCCCCGGCGGCGCAACCTGCCCCAGACGGCACGCCGCACGGCGCCAGGCCGGGCGGCCAGAAGACTTGAAGGGTGAGTACCGTGATCAAGGCCAGGAACGGCATCGTCGCAGCGCTCGACATCGGCACGAGCAAGGTCGTCTGCTTCGTGGCGCGCATCGACGGCTCCGGCCTGCGGGTGATCGGCATCGGCCAGCATCACTCGACCGGCCTG
>CAYNOF010000490.1:0-3037 GCA_964398335.1 uncultured Rhizobiaceae bacterium | reverse complement strand
TCCAGCGTCCGACCAGCGCCCGCGCGATGTCGTCCTGGCGCTTGTCGGTGATCGGCCGCTTAGGCGCGTTGTCGTAGCGCGAATCCGCCGGCATCGTCGAATTGAGGAGGAAGTTGCTGTCGACCTGCGAGGCGTGTTCATCGCTCTTGAGGAAGGCCACGCCCTCCTCGGACTGCGCATCGTAGGACGTGCCGCCCAGGGCGCCGTGCGAGCCCATGAACTGCTTGATCTTCATCGTGGTCTTGCCGCGGTCCTGGACCGACAGCCCGACATTGCCGAAGCCGGCGCGCGAGCCGGCCTGCGGATTGCGCACCGCGTGCAGCACGACCGAGACGCTGGCCGGGACGGCCTCGGGGATCACCACCTCTTCCCAGCCTTCCCACTTGGCCTTGGCGTCGAGCAGGCGCGAGTCGCTGTACTTGTTGCGCGCCACCGCGTCGAACAAGACGAGCATGTCGATCGGCTTGGAATTGCTCCAGGTCTGCTGCCACATCTCGGCCAGCTTCATGCAATAGGCCGCGCCCCGGCTGTAGCCGACCAGGATGATCCGGCTGTCGATCATGCCGCCGACATAGAGCTGCTTCCACGCGCCCTTGACGATGCGCGAGCCGTCGCTGCCCTCGTTGTTGGGGCCGATGAAGTAGAACTTGTTCCGTTCCCGGCTCTGCTCGAGCACCTCGCGCACGAACGTGCGCCTGAGATCGTAGTTGTCCCAGCCCTGCGAACCCGTCCCTTCGATCCCGATGATCATCGCGCATCCCCCATCGCGACTGGCCGACGGCAGTTGGCCTCATCGCGGGGCGGGGCTGTATCGAAAATGCTTCAGTGATCATGCCAATTGGGCATAGCCCGGACGGCGTGACCCGAAACGCAAAGACCCGCCGTGCCGGTTGCGACCGGCGCGGCGGGTCTGAACGCGCTACTAAGCGACTACGCGTATTACTTCAGGCTGTTGGCGGTGTTGGTCATCATCGCGCTGAGCTTGGTGCCGACCGTGGTGAACGCGGTGATGGCGGCGACCGAGATCAGCGCGGCGATCAGGCCGTACTCGATGGCGGTGGCGCCGGACTCGTCCTTGATGAGCTTGCGAATGACGGAAAACATGAGCGTGGCTCCTATCTGCGTGTGAAGAAAATCGAACATTTTGCCGGGACTTGAAGCACCCGGCTTGGTGATCCGGGACGACGCTTTTTGACACGCAGTTAGTGCAGCGGGAATCACAGAACGGTCCGAGTTGAACTAATCGCAGCCTCAGTTTGGAAACGGCGAGGCGACATCTTCGAGCGGCCAGACCGGCCGGCGCAGCTTGGTGTACTTGAACCGCCGCACGTCGGGCGAGCAGAGCGCGCCCGAATCCACCACCATGATCTCGCCGGCGATGGGCGCGAAGGCGGCGCGGAAATGCTGCACGCTCTTGACCACCAGCACGCGGCAGCGCGCCGGGTCGATGCCCTGGATGAGGAAGACCTGGCGGTCGATGGTCTGCAACCGGTTCGAGATCGTGATGACGTCGATACCACCGATCCGCAATACCGCCGTCGGGCCCATCGAGTAGGCGACGCCCTGCTGCATCGGCCCGTCGTTGACGAACGTACCGTCCGACAGCAGCCGCACCGTCGCCGTCACGCGGATCGGCTCGCCGAAGGCGGGATCGTGATGGCCGCCGAGATCGACGGTGACGCTGTTGCCGACGCCGGCCTTCATCGCCGCCTGCACGGCGGCCGGATCGAAGATCGTGCCCACCGCCGCGCCCTCGGCATTGGCGTCGATCAGCGCCTTCAGCACCCGGGTCGCATCGCCATAGGCGCCGCCGCCGGGATTGTCGGTTCCGTCGGCGATCACCAGCGGTCCCGCCGCATCGCCGCGCGATTTCAGCCGCGCCATCGCCTCCTCGACGCTGGCCATGCCCACCGTCTTCTCGGCCTTGCGGTCCCAGATCTCCTGACAGAGAAGGCGGGCGATGTCGCGGGCGCGACCTTCCTTGCCGGGCTCGTAGCTCACCGCGACGGACGGGCCGACATTGGGAATGTCGGACGGACCGAAGCCCGCCTGCACGCTGACCACGTTGATGCCGGGCTCCTTCTCGAAGGCGTCGGCCTTGGCCAGCAGATCGAGCATCGGCCCGGGTTGGGTCGTGCGCCCGCCATCGGCACCCGAGATCGTCGCCGGCTGCAGCGCGAGGCAGCGTGGCCGCTTCCTGCCTTCCATCGCCGCCTGCACCAGTGCAGCGCCCTGCTGCGCTCGCTCGTACTGATCGATATGCGGATAGGTGCGGTAGCTGATCAGCGCACTGGCGAGCGATGCCATGCGGTCGGTGACGTTGGCGTGCAGGTCCAGGGTCATGCTGATCGGCACGTCGGGACCGACGACGGCGCGCAGCGCCTCGAGCAGCTCGCCTTCGGGATCGTCGGATGTCTCGGTGACCGCCGCGCCATGGCAGGCGAGGCAGATGCCGTCGATCCTGCCGGCCTTGCGCGCGCTCCCGACGATGCCGTCGCGGATATGCGCCCAGGCCTCCGCCGTCACCTTGCCCGAAGGCGTGGCGTTGGCGGCGATCGACGGCACGAGCTCCCAGCCATATCGCGCGGCCGCGTCGAGCAGCCCGCCGATCTCGGTCCTGGTGCCCTTGAACTGCGTCGCCAACTCGGAGCCGGGTGCGAGCCAGCGCCGGCGGTAGTCGTCCAGCGTGGTCGGCAGCTTCGAGAATGTATTGGTCTCGTGCATGAACTGCGCGATCAGAACGCGGTACGCCATGACATCACTCCCCCGGCCTTCGAGCGGGGCAACCATCGCCCGCGCCCGCGCGCGGGGTCAACGCGGCTATCGCTTCAGGAAGGGATTGAGCAGGCGGCCGAAAAGCCCGGTGAGCACGACCGGCGCCTCGGTGACCAACAGGCAGATGCAGGGCTGGTCGGCATCGGCCACCGGCCTGTGCTCGACCGTGGGATCGGCGACGCAGACGTCGCCGCGGTCGAAGCGCTCGTGGCCATCGGCGAAGCCGCCGGCCAGCACCAGCGTGTACTCGCTGCCGGCATGG
>CAYNOF010000489.1:0-1807 GCA_964398335.1 uncultured Rhizobiaceae bacterium | reverse complement strand
CAGGCTGACGCGCGCGAACTTGCGGCCCATGGCGCGGGCGATCGACTGGCCGAGCGACGTCTTGCCGACGCCGGGCGGGCCGACGAAGCACAGGATCGGCGCCTTGCCTTCGGGCGCCAGCTTGCGCACCGCGAGGTATTCGACGATGCGCTGCTTGATCTTCTCCAGGCCGAAATGATCCTGGTCGAGGATGCGCCGCGCCTCGACGATGTCGATCGGCTGCGACTCGGGTAGCGCCCAGGGCAGCTCGAGCAGGGTGTCGAGATAGGTGCGGATCATGCCGTGCTCGGCCGACGCATCGGGCGTGCGCTGCAGGCGGCGCAGCTCCTTGCGCGCCTGCTTTTCGACCTCCTCCGGCATCTTGGCCTCGGCGATCGCCTTGTCGAGCGCGGCGATATCCTGCTTGCCCGACTCGTCGTCACCCAGCTCGCGCTGGATCGCGGCCATCTGCTCGCGCAGCAGGATCTCGCGCTGGCGCTGGTCGAGCGTGGCGCGCGTCTGCTTGCCGATCTCGCTGGACAGGCGCAGCACCTCGAGGCGCTTGGCGAGCAGGGCCGAGACCTTGTCGAGGCGCGGCGACAGATCGTTGGTCTCCAGCACCTCCTGCTTCTCCTCGACCTTGGAGTCGAGATAGGTCGCGGCGAGGTCGGCCAGCGCGCCGGGCTGGTCGGTCGCCTCGACGGTCTGGCGCAATTCGGCGGGAACCTGCGGCAGGAGCTCGAAGACCTCGCGCACCTGCTGCTGCAGCACGATGAAGCGCGCCTCGACGTCCGAGCCCGTCGTGGTCGGCTCGACGACGTGCAGGCCGCGCGCCACCGGGAAGGGGTAGCCGTCGAGATACTCGGTGACGCGGAAGCGTTGCACGCCCTGGCAGACGATGTGATGCGTGCCGTCGGGCGCCTTGATGTAGCGCAGGATGTTGGCCAGCGTGCCGGTGCCGTAGAGATCGCCGGCCTTGGGCTCGGCGACCTCGCCATCGCGCTGCAGCACGACGACGATCTGGCGCTGCTCGCGCGCCGCCTGCTGCACCGCCGCGATCGAGGCCGGGCGGCCGACGGCGATCGGCATGACGATCTGCGGGAACAGCACGACGTCGCGCACCGGCAGCACGATCATCGCGTCCGACGGCAGCGGCTTGCTGGCCGTCTGGGAGGCATTCACGTTGATGTCGTCGGGGGTCATGGCGTTGCCCTGCGCATGCCGGACTTGGCGAGATGGATCACCAGGCAGCCATTGGCGGCGAAGTTGCGCACGGACTCGTAGCGGCCGGCCGGCAGCTCGACCTGCCGCTCGAAGCGGCCGCGCGGCAGCTCCAGCCGGTGGATCACGGCCTGGCGCAATTCTTCCGGCAGCACCCGCTCACCCGTGACGATCAGGACACCCTCCTTGATCACGGCCTGCACCTGCGCCGGATCGACGCCAGGCAGGGCGAGCAGGATCAGCACCGCATCATCGGTCTCGAGCACGTCGACCGGCGGTTCCCATGTCGCCTCCTGGCGCGGCGTGACGCGCGGCCGGAACACCTCGCGATGCAGGCCCTCGGCGCGCGCCAGCATCTGCAGTGCTTCAGACCACATCCAGTCCCGCGGATCACCTCGGGCCATGTCCTGCTCTCCTTATTTCTGCCCGGAATATGGGCACGCGGGCGGCCGATTGCTATCGGGTTGATGTCTTTAGTCGCCCGGGCGCCATCAGCCGCCAGGCGCGGGTCAGGCTGGCGGTCAGCTCCTTGTCGCCGGCCTTCGACAGCCGCACCAGCACCGCGGGCCAGCCCTTGTAGTGGTCGGTCTCGAAGTAGATCTTCGGT
>CAYNOF010000488.1:0-3239 GCA_964398335.1 uncultured Rhizobiaceae bacterium | reverse complement strand
AGGCGCAGCGACGCGCCGACTGGTCGCCGCAGATCAATCTCGGCCTGCCGGTCATGATCCCCGAAACCTACGTCGCCGATCTCGGCGTGCGCATGGCGCTGTACCGACGCGCGGCCGACCTGCGCGACCAGCAGGAGATCGACTCCTTCGCCGCCGAGCTGGTCGACCGCTTTGGCAAGATGCCGCCGGAGGTCGACAACCTGCTGCGCACCATCGCGCTCAAGGCCCTCTGTCGCGCCGCCGGCGTGGAGAAGATCGACGCCGGCCCGAAGGGCGTGCTGTTCGCCTTCCGCGACAACGTCTTCGCGCGGCCGGAGAAGCTGATCGCCTACATCCAGCGCAACTCGCCGCTGCTCAAGGTTCGGCCCGACCAGAAGGTCGTGCTGAGCCGGGCGTGGGAAGAGGACACCGCGCGGCTGAACGGAGTCCGCAGAGTGGTCGGCGCGCTGGCCAAGATGGCGGCGTAGATTCTTTGGGAGCGCCGGCGTCCCGCCGGCATCATGAGAAGAGGCCGGCGGGACGCCGGCGCTCCCACTAAACCGACTGCGCCTGTCCCGCCGCTGCGGTGCGCTCTTCCTGCGCGACGAGGTTGAAGACCTCGGCGAAGGCGGCCGGCGGCTGGGCGCCGGAGACCGCGTATTTGCGGTTGACGATGAAGCAGGGCACGCCGCTCACGCCCATGCGGCGGGCATAGACGTCGGCGGCCACGACCTCCTGGCGGATCTCGTCGCTTTCGAGGAAGTCGCGCGCTTCCTTCTCGTCGATGCCGCCGCGCACGGCGCATTCGATCAGGGTGTCGAGCGAGCCGATGTCGCGGCCTTCCTCGAAATAGGCCTGGAACAGCGAGTCCACGACCTCGTCCTGGGAGCCCCTGGGGCCCGACCAGTGGATCAGGCGATGCGAGTTGACCGTGTTGGGCGTGCGCTGGATGCGGTCGAACTGGAAGGCGATGCCTTCCTCGGCGCCGTTCTCGGCGATGGCGCGGTAGATCTGGCGCGAGCGGTCGCTGCCGCCGAATTTCAGCTTCAGATAGGCATCACGCGCCATGCCGTCGGCCGGCATGTCGGGGTTGAGCTGGAACGGCCGCCACGCGACCATGATGTCGGTGCGCCCGCTGTCGGCGACGGCGCGTTCGAAGCGCTTCTTGCCGATGTAGCACCACGGGCAGATCGTGTCGGAGACGATATCGATCAACATGACGGCAACTCCTCGCCGCAGGGGGTGAGCAAGGCTACGCCCCCGGGGGCGGGCTGTCACGGCACCTTCAGGGCCTCGCGCCGATGCAGGACCCAGGCGGCGGCGATCGAGCCGAGCAGGGCGGGGGTGGTGTAGAGCGCGGCCCAGGACCAGCCGCCACCCGCAACCAGCGTTGCCACCGCCGGCGGGCCGATCAGCGCGCCGAAATTGGAGAACTGCATCAGCACGCCGTTGGTGGCGCCGACGAGGTCGGGCCGTGGCGCGTGAACCGGAATGGCGGCGAACAACGCCCCGGGGATCGCGCTGGCGGCTGCGGAAAAGACGAAGGCCATGGCCAGGCGCGCGGGCGATGGCAGCCAGTCGAAGAAGACCAGCGCCGCCGTCACCGCCATGAGCAGCGCGGTCGCGGCGAGGATCGCGAAGCGCGGCACGCCGCGCTGCAGGAGCAGGCCTGCCGCGACGCTGCCGAAGACGTTGATCGCGATCACGCCGGCGCCGACACCGGCAGCCAGGGGGATCGAGAAGCCCAGCGTCTCCACCTGCAGCGTCGGCAGGAAGCCGGTGAGGGCGAACCAGGAGCTCGAGTACAGGGCGAAGCAGATGCCGATCGCCAGTGGGCCCGCCGACCTGACGGTGGTGCCGGCGTCGCGCCACAGCGAGCGATCGGGCTGGACCGGGATCGCGTTGTCGCCCAGCCCGGCGCGCGACATCAACACCGCGACCGCGGCGATCAGCAGCAGGCCCGCGCCCAGCCACCACACGGCGTGCCAGCTCAGCCAGCGCAGCATGCCGGCCGAGGCCAGCGCCATGGCGCCCGCGCCCGCCGGCAGGTAGGCGCCCCAATAGCCCATCATCTGCCGCGTGTCGGCGGGTGCCGTGACGCGCAGGATCAAGGTCGGCGCGGAGATGGCCACCGAGATGAAGCCCACGCCTTCGAGGATGCGCAGCACGAACAGCAGCATCGTCGACTGCGCCAGAGCGCCGCCGGCGCTCGCGGCGCTGCCGAGAAACAGGCCGAAGATCACCAGCCGGCGCTGGCCGATGCGGTCGGCGGCCAGCGCGATCAGGACACCGGCGGAGGCGGTGATCAGGCTGACCAGCGAGACGAACCAGCCGGCGGCACGCAGCTCGATGCCGAACTCGGCGCGGATCGCCGGCAGGGCAGGCGGCACCTTGCCGATCTGCGTCGCCGCAATGGTGCCGGCGACGATCAGCAGGATGGCGAGCTTCCAGTCGGTTGAGAGACGAGGGGACGAACTCACGCTGCCACCATGGCCCTATTGCCACCACGGCGTCCATGCGCGAGTGTCGCGCCGGCCTCACGCCGCAGGACCAGAGAGATGCCGAACACCGAGTCGCTCAGGAAATTCATTGAAGCCATGTGGGACGCCGAGATCGTGCCCACGCTCTTCGAGTACATCAAGATTCCCAACAAGTCGCCCAACTTCGACAAGGAGTGGGAGAAGCACGGCTACATGGAAGAGGCCGTGACGATGTTCGAGGGATGGGCGCGGCATCACCTCGGGAAGTTCCCCGGCGCCACGCTGACGGTCGAACGCCTGCCCGGCCGCACGCCACTGATCTTCATCGACATCCCGGGCACCGGCACCGACTGCATCATGCTGTACGGCCATCTCGACAAGCAGCCGGAGATGAAGGGCTGGTTCGAGGGCTACGGGCCGTGGACCCCGCTGATCAAGGACGACAAGCTCTACGGCCGCGGCGGCGCCGATGACGGCTACGCCATGTTCGCCTCGCTGACGGCGCTGATGGCATTGAAGGCGCAGAGCGTGCCCTTCGCGCGCTGCGTCGTGCTGATCGAGGCCTGCGAGGAATCGGGCAGCTACGACCTGCCGTTCTATATCGACCATCTCGCGCCGAAGATCGGCAAGCCGTCGCTGGTGATCTGCCTCGATTCCGGCTGCGGCAATTACGACCAGCTCTGGATGACCACATCGCTGCGCGGCATGGCCGCCGGCACCCTGACCGTGCGCGTGCTCACCGAGGGCGTCCATTCGGGCGCGGCTTCGGGCATCGTGCCG
>CAYNOF010000487.1:0-5424 GCA_964398335.1 uncultured Rhizobiaceae bacterium | reverse complement strand
ATCGACAAGATCGAGGAGGAGATCGGCGAGGTCCGGGCCGAGATCGCCTCGGGCGCCCCGGCCGACCGGATCACGGACGAGATCGGCGACGTGCTGTTCGCCGTCGCCAACCTGGCACGGCACCTGTCGATCGATCCCGAGGCGGCCCTGCGCGCCACCAACGACAAATTCACCCGCCGCTTCCGCCATGTCGAGCGCGCGCTGAAGGCACAGGGCCGCTCGCCCGAGGCCGCCAGCCTCGAGGAAATGGAAGCGCTGTGGGTCGAGGCGAAGCGGGCGGAAAAGCGTTAGTCGGCCGCCGCTGCCGGAACACCGACGGCGAGCCGCCGGGCGTAGGCCGGATCGGCGAGCTTCTTGGAGCTGAAACGCTCGTCACCGCGCTCGACCAGGAACTCGATATAGGGCGCCAGGATCGCCGGCGGCGGCGGCGGCTCCTCCCTGCCCTCCGGCATCTCGACCTCGGCGAGGGCGAAGTAGGTGCGGCCGGATTCCTTGAAGAAATCGATGTCCCACTGGCAATCGCCGGCGGCGATGCTGTAGCGGACCTTCTCCAGGGCCTCGCGGCGCAGCTTCCACAGCCGTTCGAAGTCGAGTGCGTCGATCTCCCGCTCGATCTCGACCATCACGCCGTCGACCGGCCGCTTGTAGGAGAAGATGTGGCTGACGGCCCCGTCCTGGTCGAAGCGCCGGATGCGCAGGCCCACCGTGTCCAGGTAGGCCTGGCGGATCGCCTTGCGCACGATGGCCGGGTACACGTTGCCCAGCGCTCGTTCGAGGGCCCCCTGGGGGTCATGCAGGACGAATTTGCGTTCGTTCTCAACAGGCATGGACCGATCCTAGCCACTCGGCTAATCGACAGGCGACGCACTTGTTGTCGCAGGGATCGCCGGCGATCCGCACTCACCCTGCGCCTGTAACGCGACCGAGGGCGCCCGGTAACCGGCGCCCGCGCCTATACCAGCGTGCCGCTGTCCCAATAGTCCAGATGCCCGGCACCAAGTCCCTGGGGATTAAATCGGACCGCGCTCGCGCCGGCGTCCGCAGTTGCGCGGGCTGCGGCCGGCATGGCCTGATGGATCCGTCCCCGATACAACGGCCCTGCCATGAGCGAGACGCTGGATACCCTCCCGACCCCGGCTCTGATCCTCGATCGCGCCATCCTGCTGCGCAACACCAGGCGCATGAGCCAGCGGCTGGCGGCCGCCGGCGTGGCGCTGCGTCCGCACGTGAAGACCGCGAAGTCGCTGGAGGTCGCGCGGCTGGCCACCGAAGGCCATGACGGGCGCATCACCGTTTCGACCCTGGCCGAAGCGCGCTACTTCGCATCAGGCGGCTTCAAGGACATCTTCTATGCCGTGGGCATCGTGCCCTCGAAGCTGCCGGCGGTGAGCGCGCTGCGCCGCCAGGGCGTGAACCTGCGCGTCGTGACCGACAATCTCACGGTCGCCAGGGCGATCGCCGAGGCCGGGCGCGGCGGGGACACGTTCTCGGTCTTCATCGAGATCGACAGCGGTGCCGGCCGCGCCGGCCTACCCTATCCCGATCTCTCCGCCCTGGTCGAGATCGGCCGCACCCTGCACGCGGCGCCCAACGTCGAGCTCGCCGGCGTCATGACGCATGGCGGCCACTCCTATCATCAGAACACCGTCGCCGGTATCCGCGGCGCCGCCGAGCAGGAGCGCGAGGCGGTGACCGCGGCGGCCAGGATGCTGCGCGAAGCCGGGCTGCCCTGCCCGATCGTCAGCGCCGGCTCGACCCCTACGGCGATGCACGCCGCCGGCTTCGACGGCATCACCGAGATGCGCCCGGGCGTCTACGTGTTCAACGACCTCGACCAGGTCGGCATCGGTTCCTGCGGCGCGGGCGACATGGCGCTGTCGGTGATGGCTTCGGTGATCGGCCACTACCCGCACCGCAACCAGCTGCTGATCGACGCCGGCGCGCTGGCGCTGTCGAAGGACATCAGCGCGCAGGAGTTCATGCCCAAGGCGGGCTACGGCACGATCAAGGACTCGCCGGTGCCCGCGCTGGCGGTGGTGGCCTGCTCGCAGGAGCACGGCTTCGTCGGCGCCGACATCAAGCTGCCTTACGACAAGCTGCCGATCGGCTCGCGCGTGCGCATCATGCCCAACCACGCCTGCATCACCGCGGCGGCCTACGACCGCTACTACGTGGTCGACAGCGAGCAGGGTGACGGGCGGACCGTCGTGGCGACCTACGACCGGGTCAATGGCTGGTAGCGCGCGCCTGTCGCTGGTCGGCTTCGTCGCCATCGCGCTGTTGTGCGTGTTGCCCGCGTCCGCCCGGGCGCAGCAGCGCATCGAGATGGACAAACGGACCATGACCGCGCGCGATGCGGCCGGATTTCCCGCGGTGCCGTTCACCGTGTGGCTGCCGATGAACGCGAAGCCCGGACGGCGCCTGATCGTGATCTCGCATGGCTCCGGCGCCGGCGCCGATTCGCACAACGACACGGTGCAGGCGCTGGTCGCCGCCGGCATGATCGTGGCGACGCCGCAGCATCCGCACGACAACCGCGACGACATGTCGGGCTCGGGCAGCGACCTGCAGCTTCTCGGCCGGCCGCGTCACATCGCGCGGGTCCTCGACACCATCCTGGGCGATCCGAGGCTGGCGCAGCTGGTCGATCCCCTGCGCATCGGCATCATCGGCTACTCCGCCGGCGGCTACACCAGCCTGGTGGTGGCGGGCGCCGAGCCGGATTTCGCCCTGGGACCGCAGCATTGCGCCCGCTCGGGCGATCACGATTCGTCGTTCTGCGCATGGATGGCGCGCGGCGGCATCCGTCGCACGCGCGCCGACCTGGCGCCGGTCCACGACCAGCGTATCCGCGCCGCCGTGCTGATGGCGCCCGCCTACGGCATCTTCTTCGATCGCGCGGGGCTTTCCGGCGTGACGATCCCGCTGCGCATCTACAGGGCGGCCGAGGACGTCGTGGTCCGCGCCGCGTTCGGCGAGGAGCGGCTGCTGAAGCTGCTGCCGCGCAAGCCGGAATACGCCGTGATCCCCGGCGCCGGGCACACGGTCTTCGTCGCCCCGTGCGCGCCGGGCATGCGCGGCACGGCCTGCCTGGATCGCCCGGGTGTCGATCGCGTCGCGATCCACCGCCGGCTCAACACCGAGATCCCGGCGTTCTTCGATCGCACGCTGGGCAAGGACTGACGCCATGAGGCAGGCGCTGCTGGTCATCGACATGCAACAGGGCTCGTTCACGGCGCAGACGCCGCGCCACGATGCCGTCGCGCTGGTGGTCCGCCTGAACCGGCTGGCGGAGTCCGTGCGCCGTCGCGGCGGCGTCGTCGTCTTCATCCAGCACGACGGACCCGAAGGCGATCCACATCACCCCTCCCTGCCCGGCTGGCGCCTGCTGCGCGAACTCGATGCGCAGATGACCGACACGGTGATCCGCAAGCGTTCCTGCGATTCCTTCCTCGACACCGGTCTCGACGATTTCCTGCGGCAGCAGGGCGTCGAGCAGCTGATCGTCACCGGCTGCGCCACGGATTACTGCGTCGACGCCACGGTGCGCAGCGCGCTCGCGCGGCGCTGGCCGACCATCGTGCCATCCGACGGGCACACGACATCCGACCGGCCGCACCTGCCGGCGGCCAAGATCATCGAGCACCACAACGCGATCTGGGCGGATTTCATCGCGCCGGCAGGCCCGGCGGTGATCCGCCGCTGCGCCGAGCTATAGCGAGTTCACCGTATGGCCGCCGTCGACGGTGATGTCGGCGCCGGTCATGAAGGCGCCGGCGTCGGAAGCCAGCAGCAGCAGCGCGCCGTCGAGGTCCGAGGGCTTGCCCAGCCGGCGCTGCGGCACGCGCGCGATCAGCCGCTTGCCCGGCTCGGTCTGCCAGAAGGCCGCGTTCATCTCGGTCTCGATGTAGCCGGGCGAGATCGCGTTGACCTGGATGGAATGGCGCGCCCATTCCATCGCCAGCACGCGCGTCAGATGCAGCAGCCCGGCCTTGGCCGCGTTGTAGGGCGCGACCTGGCCGATGGTGCGCAGGCCCAGGATCGAGGCGATGTTGATCAGCCGGCCCGGCTGCTTCGCCTTCACCCAGCGTTGCGCAGCGGTCTGCGCCACCAGCCAGGCACCGCGCAGATTGGTGTTGCTGACCTCGTCCCAGTCCTTCTCGGGCATGTCGAGCGCCGGCTTCACGATGCTGATGCCGGCGTTGTTGACGACGATGTCGCAGGGCCCCAACGCTGACTCTGCATTGTCGAAGGCGGCGCGGATCGAGTCGCCCGACAGCACGTCCATGGCCACGGCATGGGCACGCTGGCCCTTGCCCTTCAGCCCGGAGACGAGGTCGGCCAGGCGATCGGTGCGGCGCGCGGTGACGACCACCGAGGCGCCGTTGTCGGCCAGCGTGCGTGCGAAATGCAGGCCCAGACCCGACGAGGCGCCGGTGACCATCGCCACCTTGCCGGTGAGGTCGAAAGTCTTGGACATGCGCTGGCCTCCCGCGTTTGATGCGCGCCGTTATAGGCGGGGAAAAGCATGGACCTCAATCTCAAGGGCAAGCGCGTGCTGGTCAGCGGCGGGACCAAGAGCATCGGCCGCGCCATCGTCGACACCTTCGTCGCGGAAGGCGCGATCGTCGGTTTCTGCGCGCGCGACCAGGCGCTGGTGACCCAGCGTGAGGGCGAGTGGCGCAACAGCGGCTTCAAGGTCACCGGCAGCGCCCTCGACGTGACCGACTCCGCCAGGCTCAAGGCCTGGATCGACGGTTTCGCCCGCGACCACGAAGGCATCGACCACTTCGTCGCCAATGTCAGCGCGCTGGGCAGCCCCAACACCGCCGAGGGCTGGCGCCAGGCCGTCGAGGTCGACCTGCTGTCCACGGTCAACGCGCTCGGCATCGTGCAGCCGCATCTGGAGAAGAGCGCGCCGGGCTCGACCGCCTGCGTCATCGGCACGGTGGCATTGGTCGAGGTCTCGACGCCGACCTCGCCCTACCGCTCGGTGAAGGCGGCGCTGACGCCGCTGGTGAAGTCGCTGGCCATCGACCTCGCGCCCAAGGGCGTGCGCGTCAACATGGTCTCGCCCGGCACGATCATCGAGGACGGCAACACCTGGGGACGCCAGCGCGATGCCAATACGCCGCGTTACCAGGACTCGATGAAGCGCAATCCCACGGGCCGCATGGGCACGCCGCAGGAGATCGCCAACACCGTCGTGTTCCTCGCCAGCGACCGCTCGAGCTTCACCACCGGCGCCAACATCATCATCGACGGCGCCATTACCAAGCGCATTCAGTATTGAGGCTCGTACCTTCCCCCGGGAGGGGGGAAGGTAGGCCGGCTATTGCTTCGGCCGGTTGAAGTGGTCGGCGATGACCTGGGCCATCGCCATGGTGACGCGCTTGCCGGTGGGGATGTGCAGGAACTCGTTGG
>CAYNOF010000486.1:0-1781 GCA_964398335.1 uncultured Rhizobiaceae bacterium | reverse complement strand
CGGATCCTCGACCTGCAGGTCGACGCCGCCCTGGCGGAAGAACTTCGGCCTGAACCAGCGGCCCCAGCGATGCGAGCCGCGCACATACTCGACGCAGGTGTCGCGCGCGACCGGATCGAGCGGCAGCCACAGCGAGACGATCTGCGTGCCGTCGACCGGATAGTAGGGCTGGTCGTGGTGCCAGGGCGTGCGCTCGATCGTGCCCGGCTCCTTGACCAGCAGGTGGTCGTGATAGAACACGACCTCGCGCGCGCCCATCAGACGCGCGGCGATCGCCGCGGCCGGCGACTCGTAGACGAAGGCGCGGCAATCGGCATGGCGCTGCCAGAGCTGGAAGTCGACGAAGAACAGGCCGGGCTTGCCCGCGGGCGTGTTGATGCGCTTCATCGGGCCGGGCGTGGCCATGTCGTCGTCGATGGCGCGGCGCAGGCGCTCGATCCAGTCGAGCGAGAACAGGCCGCGCAGGCAGACCGCGCCGTCCTCCTGATAGCGCCGAACGTCCTCGTCGCCGATCATCTCACAGATCCGCGAAGCTGCCGCCGCGGCCCTTGCCCGAGGCGAAGCGCGAGGCGCCGGCGCGCGTCTCCTGCTGGATCGCCGGCAGGCCGCGCCGGCCCTCGTTCTTCAGCGCCTCGGCGAGATCGAGATTCCACTGCTCGTACGACGACAGCCGGTCGCTGCGCATGCAGACCTGCGGGAAGCGCGCGAGCTGTTCGGCGAGCGCCAGCGCTTCAGCGAGTGCCTGGCCCGCCGGCACGAGACGGTTGGCGAGACCCCACGCCAATGCCTCCTCGGCGCCGACCTCGCGGCCGGTGAGGATCATGTCGAGCGCGCGGCTCTGGCCGATCAGGCGCGGCAGGCGCACCGTGCCGCCATCGACCAGCGGCACGCCCCAGCGGCGGCAGAACACGCCGAACTTCGCCGTCGCCGAGGCCACGCGCATGTCGCACCACAGCGCCAGCTCGAGCCCGCCGGCGACCGCGTGACCCTCGACCGCGGCGATCACCGGCTTGCCCAGCAGCAGGCGCGAGGGGCCCATCGGCCCGACGCCCTCGGGCTGGTAGCCCAGCCCGCTGCCTTGCGCCGCGCTCTTCAGGTCGAAGCCGGCGCAGAAGGCGCCGTTGGCGCCGGCGAGGATCGCCACCGACTGGCCGTCGTCGGCATCGAAGGCGAGGAAGGCTTCGCGCAGCAGGACCGCGGTCTCGGGATCGACCGCGTTGCGGGCCTCGACGAAGCGGTTGATGGTGACGATGGTGGTCGTGCCCGACCGTTCGACCAGGACCTTGGCCATCGTCGCCTCGCTCGTCAGGGCCGGCCGCGCATCATGCGCAGCGGATCGTAGGTCAGCACCGTCTCGCCGCGCTGGTTCTTCACCAGGTTCATGGTGCGCACCAGGCCGCGCGTCGGATCCTTCGAGGTCGGCCGCACCTCGGTGACCTCGCATTCGACATGGATGGTGTCGTTGACGAAGGTCGGCGCGTTGATGTTCAGCGTCATGCCGAGGAAGGCCATGCCGGTGCCCTGGATGGAAACCGGCACCAGCAGGCCCTCGGCGAAGCTGTAGACCAGCGCGCCGGGCACCAGCCGCTTGCCGGTGGGCGAGTGCTTCTCGATGTATTCGAGGCTGTTGAACAGCCCCTCCTGCAGGCCGGTGCAGGTGATGAAGTTGATCAGGTCGGCCTCGAAGATCGTGCGGTCGACCGTGCGGAAGCGCTCGCCGACCTTGAGGTCGGTGTAGTACATCCCGCCGCCCAGGGTGCGCATCAGTGGTGCTCGCCGAC
>CAYNOF010000485.1:0-4024 GCA_964398335.1 uncultured Rhizobiaceae bacterium | reverse complement strand
GGAATCTGGATGGCCTTCTCCCCGCTGTCCTCCGCCCGCGCCGGCTCCCCCCGCGCGTCCCCCTACCCGCCCAGCGCGGGCGGCGGGCGGGCGGGGCCGCACAGGCCGCCCCAGGAGGTCATCATGAAGCCGGGCATGAACTCGGCCATGGTCGGGATCTCGGGCGCGTTGGGGTGGCGCTCGCTCGAGGTCACGGCCAGCGCGCGCACCCTGCCGGCCTTGGCCTGCGCCAGCGGCGTCGAGATGTTGTCGAACATCATGTCGAGCTGGTTGGCCAGCATGTCCTGCATCGCCGGCGCGCCGCCGCGGTAGGGCACGTGCTGCATGGCGAGCCCGGCGCGCGTCTTGAACATCTCGCCGCAGATATGCGGGCTGGTGCCGATGCCGCCGGAGCCGAAGTAGTACTTGCCCGGGCTGGCCTTCACCAGTGCGATCAGCTCCGGCACGCTCCTGGCCGGCAGCTCGTTCTTCACCACCAGCAGGTTGGGCAGCGACCAGAACATCGCGATCGGGCTGAAGTCCTTTTCGGCATCGAACGGCAGCTTGCTGTAGAGCGTCGGCGCGATGGCGTGCGGGGCGATGCTGAACAGGCCCACCGTGTAGCCGTCGGGCGCCGCCTTGGCGATCGCGTCGGCGCCGACATTGCCGCCGGCGCCGGCCTTGTTCTCGACGACGAATTGCTGGCCGGTGAGCTCGCTGAGCTCCTGGCAGCAGATGCGCGACATCACGTCGGTCGTGGCGCCGGCGGGGAACAGGTTGATGTAGCGCACCGGCTTGCTGGGCCAGTCGGCGCCGGCGCGGGCGATGCCCGAGGCCAGCATCGGCGCGGCGAGGGAGAGCGAAACAGCGAGCGCGCGTCGGCGCCCCAGACGGAGTCCGGCCATGGTCGATGCCTCCCTGTACTTTTCCTTTGCTTATTGGGAGGCAGTGTACGGCAGGACGGAAGAGGCGCAAGGGCAGGGCCAGTACCTTCTCCCCAAGGGCGCGCTTGCGCGCCCTTGGGGAGGGCCGTGGTGCGTTACTCCACCTTGGCGCCGGAGGCCTTGATCACCGGGGCGAGGCGCTTCTCGTCCATGGCGCGGTAGGCTTCGGTGTCGGCGTGGCTCATCCACATGCGCGTCGCGCCCTGCTGGTTGTAGGCCTCGATCAGCCGCGGGCTCTCCAGCGCCTTCTTGGTCAGCGCCGAGAGCTTCTCGACCATCGCCGGCGGCAGGCCGGCCGGGCCGCACACGCCGCCCCACGAGGTGATCTCGAAGCCCGGCAGCAGCTCGGCCATCGCCGGCAGGTCGGGCACCGCGGGATGGCGCTCCTTCGAGGTCACGGCGAAGCCCTTGACCTTGCCGCCTTTCATCAGGCCGAGCGGGCCGGGGATGTTGTCGAACATCATGTCGACCTGGCCCGCCAGCATGTCCTGGTGCGCCGGCGCGCTGCCGCGATAGGGCACGTGCAGGATGTTGACGCCGGCCAGCTGCTTGAAGATCTCGCCGCTGAGATGCGGGCTGGTGCCCGAGCCCGACGAGGCGAAGGAGTACTTGCCGGGGTTGGCCTTCACCACCGCGATCAGCTCCTTGATGTTGTTGGCCGGGAAGTCGAGCCGGGTCATCAGCATGTTGGGCACCGACCACAGCATGGCGATGCCGGTGAAGTCCTTGGCCGCGTCGAAGGCCAGCTTGGCGTAGAGCGTCGGCGCGATGGCGTGCGCGGCGATGGTGTAGAGGCCGATGGTGTAGCCGTCGGGCGCCGAGCGCGCGATCGCCTCGGCGCCGACATTGCCGCCCGAGCCGCTCTTGTTCTCGATGATGAATTGCTGGCCGGTCAGCTCGGTGAGCTCGCGGCAGACGATGCGCGAGAGCGTGTCGGTCGGCCCGCCGGCCGGGAACACGACGATGTAGCGTACCGGCTTGCTCGGCCAATCGTCGCCGGCCCGGGCGATGCCCGACGCCAGCATCGGCGTGGCCAGCGCGCCACCAACTGCCACAAGCGCCTGACGGCGCGACAAACCACGCGAACCACGTGTACTACGGTTCATCAAGCATCCTCCCAACGGTTACCCAACAACTTCTTCGAGTTGCAGCCTGTTCACTGCCTCACTACGCGGGCAGATTCAAGACGCAGTCTTGCAGGGGAGTGTTACCGTGCCCGGCCGAGGGACGGCAGAGAAGAGGGGAGAACGCCATGCCCGATCGCGACGACCTTGGCGCGGCCTGGAAAGTGCCGCCCAGCCGCTACCTCGCCGGCCGACCGGCTGAGCACAAAATAGGCAAACCGTTCTCGCTCTACGTCACCATGGCCGATGGCTGCCGCATCGCGCTCGACGTGCACCTGCCGGACGGCGATGCGTCGAAGCGCTGGCCCACCGTGCTGATCCTCACGCCCTATGTCAGGCGCTTCGAGCTGGCCGAGGGCGCCAACGACGTCGAGGCCTCGCCGAACTCCTTCCGCTATCGCGACATGTTCACCGCGCGCGGCTACGCCGTGGTCGTGGTCGATGCGCGCGGCACCGGCGCCAGCTTCGGCACGCGCGATTCCTTCCGCTCGCCGCGCGAGCGCGAGGACTACCGCGCCATCGCCGAGTGGATCGTGGCGCAGCCGTGGAGCGACGGCGCGATCGGCGCCACCGGCATCTCCTATCTCGGCGCCGCCTGCGACTTCCTCGCCAGCACCGGCCACAAGGCGGTGAAGGCGATCGCGCCGCTTTTCGCGGTCTGGGATACGTGGACCGACAACTATTATCCCGGCGGCATGCTGATCAAGCGGCTGGCGCTGGTCTACGACGAGCTGATGCTGGCGCTCGACCAGGACAAGCGCGAGCTGCGCCGCCAGTTTCCCTACTTCAGCAATCCGGCGCTCAAGGGCCCGCAGCCGGTCGACGACGACAAGGACGGCGCACTGGCGCGCGCGGCGGTGCAGGAGCATCTCGGCAATTTCCGCATGCCCGACTTCATGACGGAGTTCAAATTCCGCGACGACTCGCTGCCCTACGATCCCGCGTTCACGCCGGCCTCGTTCAGCCCCTACAACTATCTCGACCAGATCCCCGGGGACGTCGCGGTCTATGCGATCTCGGGCTGGATGGACGGCGCGGGGTACGCCAACGGCACCTTGTCGCGCTACCTCACGCTGCCCAATGCCGAGCGCCGCGTGATGCTGGGGCCGTGGGACCACGGCGCGCGGGTGAACGTCTCGCCGTGGCGCGCGCGCGTCGAGCCCGAGCTGCCGGTGCTGGGCGAGGTGCTGCGCTTCTTCGACCAGCATCTCGCCGGCCGCGACACCGGGCTGCAGGACGAGGCGCCGATCCATTACTTCACCGTGCACGCCGAGGAATGGCGCGCCTCGGCGCAATGGCCGCCGGTGCAGGGCAACGTGCAGCTCTACACCGCACCCGACGGCAAGCTCGCGACGGCGCAGCCCAACGCACCGAGCGAGGCGACGTATCGGGCCGACTTCGCCGCCGGCACCGGCTTCCAGACGCGCTACGAGCGCATCGCCGGCATCGACGCCACCGCCTACTACGCCGACTGGTCGAAGCGGCAGGACCAGCTGCTGAGCTTCACCGGCGCGCCGCTCGAGCGCGAGCTGGAGATCGCCGGCCATCCCGTGGTCTCGCTGTGGCTGGCCTCGAGCGAGCCCGACGCGGCGGTGTTCGCCTATCGCACCGAAATCGAGGCCGACGGCACGGCGCGCTACGTCACCGAGGGCCTGCTGCGCGCCATCCATCGCGCCGAGGCGCCGGCGCCGCGCAACTACCGCACGACCTGGCCGTGGCGCAGCTTCTCGCGCGCCGCGGCCAAGCCGATGCCGGCGGGCGAACCGCAGCTGCTGCGCTTCGCCCTGCTGCCGACGGCGTGGCGCTTCGCCAGAGGCAGCCGCATCCGCCTGTCGATCGCCGGCGCCGACGCCGACCATTTCGTGCAGACGCCGCACGGCCGCCCGCCGCTGCTCACCGTGCTGAGCGGCGGCGAGAAGGCCAGCGTCATCGAGCTGCCGACGGCGTAGTATCTCCCTCTCCCCGCCTGCGCGGGAG
>CAYNOF010000484.1:0-5235 GCA_964398335.1 uncultured Rhizobiaceae bacterium | reverse complement strand
TCGGCCTCCGCCAGCCGCGCGATCGCGCGCAGGCCGGCGATCTGGTCGGGCCGCAGCGCCTCGCGCGGGCGCGTGTCGACCACGCAGACGCTGCCCAGGCGGTGGCCGTCGGCGCTCTCGACCGGCGCGCCGGCGTAGAAGCGCGCATGCGGGTCGCCGGTGACATGGGGATTGTCGGCGAAGCGCGGATCCTTGCGCGCATCGGGGATCACCAGGATGTCGTGCTCGCGGATGGCGTGATCGCAGAAGGCGTGGCGCCGCTCGGTCTGGGCGATGTCGGTGCCGATATGCGCCTTGAACCATTGGCGGTCGGCGTCGATCAGCGAGACGAAGGCCATGGGCGTGCCGAGCATCGCGGCCGCGAGCTCGGCGATGTGGTCGAAGGCCGGCTCGGGCGACGTGTCGAGAATGTCGAGCGCGTGCAACGCGCGCAGGCGCGCCTGCTCGCGTGCATCAACTGCGGATTGCGACGACGGCTCGCCCCCAACCGATGGCGTGCGCGTCGGTCGATCGAAGCGCATGGCTTCTAGTCTTTAGCGAAACGCGCCGGCGAGCGGAAGCCGGGGAAGTTTTCAGACAGATTGAATATTTACCCTCATCTGCGGCGTGCGGCGCGTTGGGCGATCTGGGCTTCCACGGTGCCGCAGATATCGGTCAGCGGGCGCGCGGCGTGGTCGAGGAAGGCGCGCACGCTGGGCGGCACGTGCTGGGCGCTGGGGATCACGAGCTGCACCGGCAGCGGCGGCGGCTCGTGGTCCTGGAGGATGCGGACCAGCCTGCCGCCGGCGACGTCGTCGGCCACCTGGTAGGACAGCGCCCGGCCGATGCCGTGACCGGCGCGCACCGCGCCCAGCATGGCGTCGTTCTCGTTGACCACCAGGCGCGGCGCCAGACGCACGGTGACGGCGCGCCTGGCGCCGCCGGCGTGGAAGCGCCACTCCATCAGCCCGTCGCGGCCGGGCACCAGCACGATGTCGTGCTGGGCGCGGTCGCGCGGGCGAAGCGGCCGGCCACGCCGGGCGAGATAGGCCGGGCTGGCGACGCTGAGGCGGCGCACGACACCGACCTGCCTTCGCACCAGGGTCGAATCGTCGAGCCGGCCGATGCGCAGCGCGACGTCGATGCCGTCCTCGAGCAGGTCGACGTTGCGGTCGTTCAGCATCAGCTCGACGCGCAGGCCGGGATGCGCGGCGAGGAAGGCGCTGACCAGCGGCGTGACATGGCGGCGGCCGAACAGCAGCGGCGCGGTGAGGCGCAGGGTGCCGCCCAGCGCCGTCTCGCGGGCGCGCGCCTGGCCGATGGCCGCCTCGTATTCCGCCAGCACGCGCCGCGCCTGCTCGGCGAGCGCGCGTCCGGCCGATGTCGGCGACAGGCGCCTGGTGGTGCGCTCGATCAGCCGCGCGCAGACCCGCGCCTCCAGCGCCGCCAGCATGCGGCTGACCATCGGCGGCGAGCGCCGCAGCCGCCGCGCCGCCGCCGCCAGGGTGCCGGCGTCGAGCACCGCGGCGAGGACGGCGAGCTCGTCCAGGCGGTCCACGCGATCCTTTCGTAATCCGAAAGACTGACTTTCAGCCTACGTCATTTCAGTCTTTTCAGGAAAGACTACCTTGGCTGCATGATCATCGACGACCCGACCCCCTTTCATGCCGGCGAGCATGCGGCGCAGCGATTGGCCGGCGTGCCGACGCCGCGCGCGCTGGGCATCCGCCCGTTCATGCCGGACCAGCATCGCGAATTCTTCGAGCTTCTGCCCTGTGTGCTGCTCGCCGCGCGCGACGGCGAGGGATGGCCGGTGCCGACCATGCTGGCCGGCCTGCCGGGCTTCGTCGCCAGCCCCGATCCGACGACCCTGCGAGTAACGACGTCCGACCCGCATGATCCCGTGCTTGCGCTGCTCAAGCCGGGCGCCGGCTTCGGCCTGCTCGGCATCGACCTGTCGAACCGCCGGCGCAACCGCGCCAACGGCCATGTCGTGGCGGCCGACGGGCGCGTGCTGACGCTCGCGGTGGAGCAGAGCTTCGGCAACTGCCCGAAATACATCAACCTGCGCGATGCGACCTGGCACGACGGCGCCGCGCCGTCATTGCCCGAGCCTTTCGCCGGGCTCGATGATGCGGCGCGCTCGATGATCGGCGCTGCGGACACGTTCTTCATCGCGTCGGGGTCCGAGCACGGCCTCGACATATCGCACCGTGGCGGGCCGGCCGGCTTCGTGCGCATCGACGGCGGGACGCTGGTGGTGCCCGACTATCCCGGCAACCGCTTCTTCAACACCTTCGGCAACCTGCTGCTCGACCCGCGTGCGTCGCTGCTGTTCGTCGATTTCGAACGCGGCGATACGCTGATGCTGCGCGGGCGTGCCGGGATCGACTGGACGAGCGCCGACCGCGTCTGGCGGTTCGAGGTCGAGAATGGCTGGCGGCGGCGCGGCGCGCTGCCGCTGCGCTGGACGGAGAGGGCGGCATGATCAGCGGAAGCTGCCTGTGCGGGCAGGTGCGCTACGAGGTCGACGGCGAGCTCGGCGGCTTCGTCCATTGCCATTGCCGGACCTGCCGCAAGGCGCATGGCTCGGCGTTCTCCACGGTCGCGGCGGTGCCGAAGGCGGCGTTCCGCTGGGTCGCGGGCGAGGCGCTGCTGAAATCCTACGAATCCTCGCCGGGCAAATTCCGCAGCTTCTGCGCCAATTGCGGCTCGCACATCGTCGCCGACCGGCCGGCGCAGCCCACGATCCTGCTGCGCCTGGGCTGCCTCGACACGCCGGCCCGAGGCGAGCCGAAATGCCATATCTGGCGCGCCGACGGCGCATCCTGGTACGACCCCGACCTTCAGCTGCCGGCGTTTGCCGAGGGCGTGCCGGGTCCGGCGCGCAAGTAGCAGACAAGATGCTAAATATGTGGCATGATGATCGAGTATATTCGCTTCATTAATATTGAAATTAATTGGGGGTTTCAGCCATGCCGCAGGTCAACCTGCCGTCCTTTACTGTTCCCTTGGCGCTGGGATTGGAGACCGTCGACACGCTCGCGAGCCTCACGGGCGTCAACACCGGGCGGATCTTCCGCGACACGGTCGGCTATCGCTTTCCGCGCCATGCGCTGAAGCAGATCGGCACCGATTGGGGCGAGGACTACATCGCCAGCATCCGCAACCTCATCACCACCTTCGTCAACCGCTCGATCGGCTACAAGATCCGGGCATGGCCCGATTGCGTCTTCTTCCTCAGCAACCGCACCGGCCGCGTCGGCACCGTCTGGGTCGCCAATCGCGCGGAGATGGCGTCGTGGTCGCTCGGCGGCCGCTCGCCCAGCGGTTCCTACATCGACATGTGGGAGGCCGGCGCGGCCGACTACCAGCGTGTCGACAAGCTCACCAAGGAAGCCTTCCCGCACGCCATGCAGCTCAACGACAAGGCCGCGATGGAGCGCTGGCTGACGCGCGATTCGATGGCGGGCGCGATGGCGGGCGACGCCAGCGTGCGGCGCGCCGTGCTCAAGCGCATGGGCAAGGTCGGGCTGAAGGCCGCCTAGGCGACCAGGTCGCGATACTCGGGGTGGCGGCGGATGACGGCGGCGTAGAAGCCGCACAGCGGCCGCACCTTGCGGCCTGACCTGCGGATCAGGTCGAGCGAGCCCAGCACCAGCCTGGTGCCGATGCCGCGCCCCTCGAGGGCGCGCGGCACCTCGGTGTGCGGCACCACCAGCACGTCGCCCGTCACGCGGTAGTCGACGAAGGCGGTGACGCCCTCGACCTCCATCTCGAAGCGGCTGCGCGCGGGGTTGTCGACGACCTGGGACATGGCTGGCTCTTCCTAGACCGTCGTCTCGAGGATCTCGCAATTCGCGAAACGATGGCTGGTCATGTGGAAGAAGAAGGCGCTGTGGCCGACCACGGCGATGCGCTGCTCCGGCCGCGCGCGCAGCCAGTCGCGGAACTGTTCGATTCGGCTGTGCACCATCTCGAGCGGCTCCTGCGGGATGCCGTTGTCGTCGACATCCTCGGCGTGCCACCAGGGGTCGCCGATATGGTCGAAGCTGAGATCGGGGAAATCGGCGGCCAGCAGCCGGGGCGAGCGGCCGATGTCGCAGCTCGCCGTGACGCGCTCGCGATGCAGGCACTCGATCACCAGCGGATGCGCCGCGCCGAACAGGCCGCGCGCGGTCTGCAGCGCGCGGGTGAAGGGCGTGCTGACCACCAGCTCGGCCTTCAGCGCCTGCGCCTTCGCACGCGCCTCGACGACCTGGGTTTCGCCGGTCGGGGACAGGGGGGCGTCGATCAGGTTGGGATCGACCAGCGTCCGGGCGTAGATCTCGTTGAACGTCGACTGGCCGTGACGGATGAGGAAAACGGTCTTCATGGGAGGCTGGGAGATAAGGCTACCGCGACTTGGGATCAAGTGCGTCACGCAGTCCGTCGCCCAGCAGGTTGAACGACAGCACGGCGAGGAAGATCGCCAGGCCCGGCCAGATCGCCATCCACGGCGCGTTGGTGAGGAAACGCTGCGCGGTGTTGAGCATCGAGCCCCAGGACGGCGCCGGCGGCTGCTGGCCCAGGCCGAGGAACGACAGCGCCGCCTCGGCGATGATCGCGGTGGCGATGGCGAGCGTCGCCTGCACCAGCAGGGCGGGCAGGATGTTGGGCACGATGTGCTTGACCGCGATGCGCCAGCGCGGATTGCCCACCGCGGCGGCGGCCTCGATATAGTCCTCGACCTTCACCGCCATCACCTGGCCGCGCGTCAGGCGGATGAAGATCGGCGTGGCGGTGATGCCGATGGCGATCATGGCGTTGCCCAGCGAGGGGCCGAGGAAGGCCGCCAGCGCGATCGCCAGGATCAGGAACGGCGTCGCCAGCATGGCATCGGTGATGCGGCTGATCAGCGCGTCGATCCAGCCGCCGACATAGCCGGCGGCGACGCCCAGCGGCACGCCGATGCTGAGCGCGATGCTGACCGAGATCAGCCCGGCCGACAGCGAGGCGCGCGCGCCGAAGATGATGCGGCTCAGCAGGTCGCGGCCGACCTCGTCGGTGCCCAGCCAGTACAGCGCCGAGGGCGGCTTGCGCACCGCCGACCAGCTCTGCTTGATCGGATCGTAGGGCGCGATCAGCGGCGCCAGGATCGCCACCGCGACCATGATGCCGACCACGGCGAGGCCGACCATCGCGCCCTTGCGCTTCTTCAGCCGGCGCCAGGCGCGCCGGCCGGGACTCTCGATGGTCTCGGCGTGGGCCGACGCG
>CAYNOF010000483.1:0-2518 GCA_964398335.1 uncultured Rhizobiaceae bacterium | reverse complement strand
CAGCCCGGGCCGCGCCGCCGAGCGCACCAGGCCGGCGAGATCGGCATCGGCGTCGTCGCGTCGTGCCAGGCGATGGATGGTGGCGTTGGTTTCGGCGTCCAACCGCGTCGCGGCCTGTTGTGCGGCGATGATCTCGGGTTCGACGCCTTCGGTCTGCACGACGGTGGTCGCCAGCCCGACGCGCAGCGCCTCGTCGTGGCGGAGCACGCGGCCGGTGCGCACCATGTCGCGCGCGAGGTCGGCGCCGATACGCTCCATCAGCCGGCGTGTGCCCAGCGCCACGCCGAACACCGCGCCGGGAAAGGTGTAGCTCGAGCCCTCGATCGCCACGCGCCGGTCGCAGGCGGTGAAGAGATCGGCGCCGGCGCCCATCGCGCGGCCGCGGCCGACGCTCAGGGTGACGCAGGGCGCGCGCCACACTGCGTCGAGCAGGGTCTCGATGCGCACCAGCCGCAGCAGCAGATCGCCGTCGCTCACCGTGCTGAGATCGGTCATGTCGAGGCCGGTGCAGAAATTCTTGCCGGCGCCGGCGATCACCAGCAGGTGCGTGCCGTCGCTGCAGGCGGTCTGCACCGCCGCCAGTGCCGCGTCGACCATGTCCATGGCGAAGGCGTTGCCGCGCTCCGGCCGGTTCAGTGTGACATGCGTCACGCCATGCTCGCGCACGACGACGACGGGCGGCGCGTCCGCGCTCACACGCCGGTGTCCTTCGAGCGGTCCCAGATGTTGGGCAGCGGCGTGGCGCTGTAGCCGGAGATGAAATCCTCGGCGCTATTGTGCGCGAGGTCGAACTTGTGCCGGCGGATGGCGCCGATGTTGCCGCCGTAAACGTGGATGCTGATCGACGCCTGGTCGGAGAGCGCGTTGCTGACGCGGTGGATGTCGCCGATGGTCGGCGAGACGATGCCGACGTCGCCCGGGCGCAGGATCGACTGCGCCACCGGCTCGAGGCAGCCATTGTCGGTGCAGCGCTCGTAGCGTTCCTCGGCCTCGGCGCCGCGCAGCATGCCGATCAGGCCCCAGGTGAGATGGTCGTGCACCGGCGTGAAGGCACCCGGCGCCCAGACGAAGCTCACGATCGAGAAGCGCTCCTGCGGATCGCAATAGAGCAGGTGCTGCTGATAGGTGCCGGGTTTGGCCGCGGCGCAGGATTCCGGCAGCCAGTCGTCATGCGCGACGAGCTCGCCGAGCAGCCGGCTGCCGACCTCGACGATCGCCTTCTCGTCCTTATCCTGCTGCGCGCCACCGACAAGCGAGGTCATGTCCGCGAGGAAGCGGCGCAGGCGGGAATGGTTCAGCGTGGGCATGAGGGAATGCCTCGTGGTTGCTGGACCAAGAGTGTCGGTGCCGGACCGACTCCGTCAAGCACTGGAGTGGATATCAGACCGCCCCGGCCGCCTTCAGCGTGGCGATTCCGGCGGCGTCGTAGCCGGCTTCCTTCAGCACCTCCTCGGTGTGCTGGCCCAGCGACGGCGGGGCGCGCTCGACCGAGGGGCCGCCATGCGCCAGCTTCACGCCGCTGCCGGCCAGCGTCACCGGGCCGTACTGGGTGTCGAACTTCTGCACGATGGTGCGGTGCTCGAGCTGCGGGTGCGCCATGATCTCGTCGATGGCGTAGACCTTGCCGCAGGGCGCGTCGGCCTTGCGCAGGCGCTGCGCCCAGTTGGTCGAGGTGTCGGCCTTCAGCGCCTCGGTGATGATCGCCTTGATCTCCTTGGAATGCGCGATGCGCTTGTCCCAGTCGGCGAAGCGCGGATCGTCGACCGCCTCGGGCCGGCCGATCTCGCGCATCAGGTTGCCGAACTGCTTGTCGGTCATCACGGCCAGCACGATGAAGCCGTCCTTGGTCGGGAACATGTCGCCCGTCGGCTTGCGCGTCACCGACTGGTTGGCGGCCTGCGGCGGGCGCTTGCCGGTGAAGGTGTATTCGGCGATCGAGGTGCCGATGAAGGCCATCGTCGCATCGAGCATGGCGATATCGACGAGTTGGCCCTTGCCGGTGTGCGTGCGCTGGAACAGCGCGGTGGCGACGCCGAAGGCCGCCGTGGCGCCGGCGGTGACGTCACAGGCCGGGTAGCCGACGCGCGTCGGGCCCATCTCGGGATGGCCGGTGATCGACATCAGGCCGGACATCGCCTGCACCATGCCGTCGAACGCCGCCGCCTTGCTCTCCGGCCCGGTCTGGCCGAAGCCCGAGACCGCGCAATAGATCAGCTTGGGATTGATCGCCGACAGCGCCTGGTAGCCGATGCCCAAACTGTCCATCACGCCGGGACGGAAATTCTCCCAGACGATGTCGGCGGTCTCGACCAGCTTCTTCACGACCGCGATCGCCTCGGGCTTCTTCAGGTCGAGCGTGATCGAGCGCTTGTTGGCGTTCACCGCCATCCAGCCCGGCGCCATGCCGCGCTCCGACCATTCCTTGGCGACACCGCCGTAGCGCATGTCGTCGCCGTCCTTGGACTCGATCTTGATCACGTCGGCGCCCATCAGCGCGAACTGATAGGTCCCGTACGGG
>CAYNOF010000482.1:0-2398 GCA_964398335.1 uncultured Rhizobiaceae bacterium | reverse complement strand
TTCGGGCCGCGCGGCCGCGACGTAGTCCTGCACCGGCACGCCGATCGACCAGGGATCGCTGGCATCCTCGCCGGCCATGGCCTGCAGCATGAGCGCCGTGTCCATCACCGTGCGGGTCATCGGCGTGACGTAGGTGTAGTTGCCGAAGGCGTCGGCCGCCTGGCTGTGCGGGATCACGCCGTTGCTCTGCTTCAGGCCGACCATGCCGTTGCAGGCCGCCGGGATGCGCGTCGAGCCGCCGCCGTCGGTGGCGATGCCGATCGGCGCCAGGCCGGCAGCGACGGCGACCGCCGCGCCGCCGCTGGAGCCGCCCGAGGTGCGGCTCTGGTCCCAGGCGTTGTGGCACTTGCCGAACAGCGGGCCGTCGCTCAGCGCCTTGTGGCCGAACTCCGGTGTCGTCGTCTTGCCGACAAGGATGCCGCCCGCCGCCTTCATGCGTGCTGCCGACACCGCGTCGGTCTTGGGTACGTTGTTCTCCTGCAGCAGCGAGCCGAATGTCGTGCGAACGCCTGCCGTGTTGACGAGATCCTTCACGTGATAGGGCACGCCATGCAGCAGGCCGAGCGGGCCGCCGCGTATCACCGTCTGTTCGGCCCAGCGCGCCTGGTCGAGCGCATGATCGTGGCAGACGGTAATGAAGCAATTGAGCCTGGACTGCAGGGCCTCGATGCGCGTCAGCACGGCTTCGGTAACCTCGACCGGCGAGACCTGTCGGGCCGCGATCATGTCGCGCAGCGCCTCCGCTGAGAGCTGCCAGAGTTCGGAGGTCATGTCAGGCCGCTCCCGGCGTGTAGAGGAAATGCGTGATCTCGAGGAACCGCGTCAGGCCGATCGACTCGGCGAGACGGATCGAGGCGATGTTGTCGTCGTGCACCTGGTAGCGCGGGAGCTTCCAGCGCGCGCCCAGTTCGGCAAGCGCGGTGCGCACGACGCGCGCGGCGTGGCCGCGGCCGCGCGCCTCGGGCGGTGTGTAGAGGCCGCCGATCTCCCAGACCTTGCGGTAGTTCTCGAAGGCGAAGCAGACGGCGTGCGGCTGTTCGTCCGGCCCCGTCACGCAAATGAAGGCGCGGTCGGATCGGAGCAGGGGTTCGAGCCAGTCGCGGCCATGCTTCTGCGATTCGAAATAGGCGAAGACCGGCTCCGACGGCCTCGCCGTGATGCGTACGGTATCGTCGCGCGCGAAGTCGCGGCCACCGGTGAACGACAGGACGGCGGTGGTGCGCCGCAGATGCGGGAAGTCGCCCGACACCACGTCGCGGTCGGCGTCGCTGGAGAGCTTGAACACGACGCCTTCCTGGCGCGGTACTGCCTGGACGAGCTCCCGGGTCAGCTCGGGCCCGTCGCTGGAGATCAGCGCGGCGTAGCGGGCGCGGGGATAGGTGCGCCGGTCGTAGGCGCTGGCGGCGACCTCGAGCAGCACCATCGTGGCGGCACCGTCGTCGCGTTCGATGCGGTGCACCGTGGTGTGGTCGGGAAACGCCTCCAGATGCTTCAGCAGCACGATGTTGCGCAGCGGCTCGCGTTCGAGCGCTTCGACGACGGGGTGCATGTCAGAGCAGGCCGCGGGCGGCGAGGTTGCGCATCAGGTCGCGTGCGCCGAAGGTCCAGGGTGGCACGGCCTTGCACAGGTTCACGCGGTTGACCAGCGCGCCCAGCTTGGGCGAGCGGATCGCCACGATGTCGCCGACCTCATGGGTGAAGCCCTTGCCGCCCGAGCCGCGCTGCTGCGTCGGCGCGAACAGCGTGCCGGTATAGAGCACCACGCCATCGGGATACTGGTGGTTGGCGCCGATGGTCTGCGCCACCAGCTCGGTGGGATCTCGGCTGATCTGGGTCAGGTCGCTGCGGCCGGTGAGGCGGAACTGGTCGGTGCCGGTGATTTCCAGCGACACCTCGGCCTTGCGCACGTCGTCGAGCGAGTAGGTGCCGTCGAACAGCCGGATGAACGGGCCGATGGCAGAGGAGGCGTTGTTATCCTTTGCTTTGCCCAGCAAGAGCGCGCTGCGGCCCTCGATGTCGCGCAGGTTCACGTCGTTGCCCAGTGTCGCGCCGACGATGCGGCCATCGGGCGTCACGACAAGGACGACCTCGGGTTCGGGGTTGGTCCACTCGGCATCGTCGCGCAGCCCGACCTCGGCGCCATAGCCGACTGAGGCCATGGGCGGCGCCTTGGTGAAGATCTCGGCATGCGGGCCGATGCCGACCTCCAGGTATTGCGACCACATGCCCTTGGCGATCAGCGCCTGCTTGAGCTTTTCGGCGTCGGCCGAGCCCGGCTTCACGCGCGCGATGTCGCCGCCGATCGCCGTGCCGAGGTCGGCGCGCACCGTGGCGGCGCGCGACGGGTCGCCCTTGGCCTGCTCCTCGATCAGCCGCTCCAGCAGGCTGACGGCGAAGG
>CAYNOF010000481.1:0-2642 GCA_964398335.1 uncultured Rhizobiaceae bacterium | reverse complement strand
CGAGCAGGGCATCGGCGACCGCCAGGACGGTGCTGCCGCCGCCGAGGATCACCGCGGCCCGGTCCGGCACCAGCCTGGCGGCGCGTTCGCCGATCGTGCGCTTCGCTTCGGCATTGATGGCCTGGCGCTCATCGAGCGCCGACTCGCTGTCCTTCAGCGCAACGGCGCCGCCATGCGTCCTGGTGACGGCCCGCCGATCGGCCAGATGCAGGATATCGCGACGGATGGTTTCGCGTGCCACCTTCAGCTTGCGCTGGATATCGGTGATCGACATGGCGCCGCGCTGATTGATCATGTCGAGGATCAAGCTCTGCCTTTGTTCAGCCAGCACACCCTGCCCCTTTTCGGCGATCGAATCGGTCCGCGACCACGCAAGTCATACGATGACCTGCCGCTTGCGACAACAAGTGGAACAAGACCGGCATCGTATATTCAAGCAATAATGCGCAATATTGGGTCATACCCCGAACTAGTCAGGCTCGCCCTCGATTGCCCGGAAATCCGGCGGACGCTGTGCGCGATCGATCTGCTCGGCAGCATCCTGATTGGTGAATCGTAGCATATTCAGGGCAAAGCTGGTGTAACTGCAGGCGTCTCGGCACGGCGTAGAGGGTCCCATGCGCAACTCCTCGTTCCTGGCGATCTGCCTGCGCACCTTCATTGCCGCGGCGACCGGCCTCGTCGTCGAAGGCGGCGTGGCCTGGTCGCAGCCTGGCGACGTGCCGGCATTCCGGATCGCCGAGCCCTTCCTGCCGAGAGCCGGCGTTGCGCAGGACGGCCCGTTTGCCTGGCCCGAGCGGCTCAAGGAGGAGGTCGTCCGGCAACTGAACACGGGCGCCGCACCGCTCATGCTCACGACGACAACGATCCACGGTGTCTATTCGATCACGCTGCTGTTCGATACCGACCGCAAGGCCAGCGAGGTCAGGCGCGTCATCCAATCGGTCCTGGCTGCCCACTCCGGCAGCGCCAGGCTCGAGATCACCGACGTGGAGACCGATCGAATTCCGGTGGTCTCGATCGTGCTGTCGTCCCCTGTCCTGCCGCGGTGGGAGGTTTCGGACTATGCCGCGCAACACGTCCAATCCCGCCTTGCCCAATTGCTGGACGGTGTCGGGGAAGTCCGCCTGTGCCGCGACATGTCCGTCGCCCTGATGGTTCACCTCGACCCGTCCGTATGGCAACGCATGGGAATGAAGGGGATCGACATGCACGCCGTCCTGGGGCCGGCGATCGCCAAGCTCGTCGATGAAGCCGGCTATGCGGGAATCACCAGACGGGACGATTCCTACGTGATCGCGCTCGCCCCCGGAGCCACCCGCACCGTGGATGCGTCATCCCTTGGCAATCGGCAGATCGCCCTGCCCGATGGCCGACAGATTCAGCTCCACGACATCGCCCAGGTGGAATTGGCCCCTCAGCCGACCTTCGATTTCTGTCTGTACAAGGGGGAGCGGGCGGCCATCGTGCAGGTCGATCTGCGGTGGCATGCGACGCCCGACGCGACGTTGGCCCGTCTGAACCAGGAGGTCCAGGCGATATCCCGGGATCTTCCCGCCTCGATCGGCCTGACGGTCCTTCAGAAGTCGACGACGCGTCGCCGATGAGATGACCTCCTGCTGTTACGGGTTCGTGCGTGACCGACGGCTTCGTCAGTGATCAGCAGCGCGTCAGAAACCTTCCCCAGGGCAACGGCTCGCCAGCGACCATGCCTCACACGAACGTCATGCAATATCGAGCGTTTTCCGGTGTTTGCTGGGGCATTCCTCCGGGAGGCCATCGCATGAAGATCACCCGCCTGCTCGCCTGTCTCGCCGCCCTGCTCGCCTTCGCCGCCACGGCAGCCGCGCAGAGCACGCCGACCCGCATCCGCGGCACGGTCAGCGCCATCGACGGCAACGTCATCACCATCGCCACGCGCGAGGGCGGCACGGTCAAGGTGACCATGGCCGACAACTGGGCTGTCGCGATGGTGACGCCGATCAGCCTGGCCGACATCAAGGAGAACAGCTTCGTCGGCATCGCCTCGATCAAGGGCCCCGACGGCAAGCTCCAGGCGCTCGAGGTGCTGGTCTTCCCCGAGGCCATGCGCGGCGCGGGCGAAGGCCACTACCCCTGGGATCTCGCGCCCGAGAGCATGATGACCAACGCCACCGTCTCGACGGTGGTCGCGAGCGACGGCGGCCAGGCGCTGACCCTGAAGTACAAGGGCGAGGGCACGCAGACCATCTATGTGAAGCCCGGCGTGCCGGTCGTGACCTTCGCTCCCGCGCCGGCCAGGAGCGACGTGAAGGTCGGCAGCAAGATCTTCATGGGCGCGCAGAAAGCCGCCGACGGCAGCTTCACCGCCGCGCGCATCGTCATCGGCAAGGACGGCATGCAGCCGCCGATGTGACGGCTGTCGCGCGGCGCTGGATCGCAGGCGCGTTCGTGCCGCGGACCCGGTCGCGGGCGGCTCGCCGTCCGGCGAGGGCGCGCTAATCGCCGCCGCCGAGTGCGGATGGCTGACGATCCGGCGGACCGAGATCGCTCACCGCCAGCAGCCAATCGCGATCGCTGTCGGTCGGCCGGTGCAGCGCGATGATGAGGCACAGCAGCGTCAGGGACGGCAGCAGCACGCGCAGCTCGGTGACGATGCCGAA
>CAYNOF010000480.1:0-2885 GCA_964398335.1 uncultured Rhizobiaceae bacterium | reverse complement strand
GCCCTGCAGCAGGTCGACCTCGGTCGGGCGCAGATAGCGCCGGTCGATCTCGACATGCTGCCGCCAGTCGAGCCCGAGCCCGGCGAAGGCCCGCTCGACGAACTCGCGCACGCTGTGCGTCTCGCCGGTGGCGACGACATAATCGTCGGGCCTGTCCTGCTGCAGCATCAGCCACATCGCCTCGACATAATCGCCGGCGAAGCCCCAGTCGCGCTTGGCGTCGAGATTGCCGAGATAGAGCTTCTCCTGCAGCCCCTCCTTGATGCGCGCGGCGGCGCGCGTGATCTTGCGCGTGACGAAGGTCTCGCCGCGCCGCGGGCTCTCGTGATTGAAGAGGATGCCGTTGACGATGAACATGCCATAGGCCTCGCGGTAATTGACCGCGTACCAATGGGCGGCGACCTTGCTCACGGCATAGGGGCTGCGCGGATAGAAGGGCGTGCGCTCGCTCTGCGGCGCCGGCGCGGCCCCGAACATCTCCGACGAGCCCGCCTGGTAATAGCGCACCGGCGCGCCGCCGTGATCGATATGGTCGCGCAGCGCATCGAGCAGCCGGAGCGTGCCCATGGCGACGATGTCGGCGGTATATTCCGGCACCTCGAACGACACTTTGACGTGGCTTTGCGCGGCGAGATTGTAGACCTCGTCCGGCTGAACCGTCTCGAGCACCCGGCGCAGCGCCGTGCCGTCCGAGAGGTCGCCGTAATGCAGGGTGAGGTTGGCGCCGGGCAGATGCGGATCGTGATAGAGATGATCGATCCGGTCGGTGTTGAACAGGCTGGCGCGGCGCAGGATGCCGTGAACCTCGTAGCCCTTGGCGATCAGCAGCTCGGCCAGGTACGAGCCGTCCTGCCCGGTGATTCCGGTGATAAGCGCGCGTTTTTGCATGCGTCGGCAAACATGGCGCAAATCGTTTGTCCGCGAAAGCCGCCCTACGGCTCCCGCGCTGCCCATTCGGGTACGCCATTGAGCAGTGCAGCGGCGAGATCGGCACCGCTTACGCCGGGCATGTCGAGCCCCAGCGCGGCGATGTGGCGGTCGATGCACGCCGGCAGGTCCGGCGCGTCGAGCCGCAGCCCGCGCATCGCCGTCGCCAGCCGCGCCGGCCCGTCGATCGGCAGGCAGGTGAAATCGCCGGCAAGATCCAGATCGACCAGCACGCCGTCGCGCGCCAGGACCCGCAGGCGCATCAGGCCGCCGGGCGCCTTGCGGTCGATCTCGACCAGCGCGGCACCGGCCATCAGCTTCACGCCCTCGGCGAGCACGCGCCGGCCGCGCTTGTATGTCCAGTCCGGCTCGAGCAGCGACACCGCCCGCCGTTCGATGGCGGCACGCTCGTCTTCGCGCGCTTCGCTGCGCATCGGCTCTGCGTCGAGCGTCCGCGGCAGGTGGCGCAGCAACGTCCCGATCACGCGCCCGCGCGAGGGTGGCGTGCCCAGCTCCCGGTTCAGGCTGGTGATGTAGTCGCTCAGCGAGGTGCGCAGCTTGTCGCGGAATTTTTCCGACGGCACGCGCAGCGCGCGCGACATGCGCTCGACATCGAAGTCGAACAGGATCATCCCGGCGAACACGACAGCCTCGCCGATCGCCGCGATCGCCGAGCCGCCGATCTTGCGGCCATGGACGTGGATGTCATTGAGCGCGCGGTATTCGGCCGCTACGCCCAAGGTGCGGTAGGTCTCGACCAGCGGTGCGATGAAGCGGGGGTAGAGGCTCGCTGCGCGGCCGCCCGCCAGCCGGCGCGGGTAGATGAAATGCACGAAGAGATGCGGCGCATCGAGCAGGACGGCGCCGCCGCCGGCTTCGCGGCGGATGACCGGCATGCGTTGCGCGGCGCACCACCGTTCGTCGACTTCCTGCGCCACGTCCTGGTGGAAACCGACACAGATGAACGGCGCGTCGGGGTTCGACAAGGTCAGGACCGGATCGTCGGTCGCGGCCATGGCGTCGGCGACGCCGTGCCAGATCGCCAGCGACATCACCGGCGGGACGGAGCCGAAGTCGAGCACGCGCAGCGCAGACATGCTAGCCTCGCGCCATGAAGAAGCTCGTGATCGTGATGGTCAACACCGATCCGCGCAACGGCGAGGAACTGGGCGCGCCGTTCTACCAGGCCGCCGTCGCCGCGGCGATGGATTACGACGTCGAGGTGATCTGCACCGCCACCGCCGGCCGCCTGCTCAAGCGCGGCGTGGCCGAGAGCCTGCACGTGAAGGCGGGCGCCAAGGCCACGGTCTACGACTTCATCAAGGAGGCGCACGAGAACGGCGCCAAGCTGTATGCCTGCTCCAACAACCTCGAGCTCTTCGACATGACCAGGGAGGAGCTGATCCCGGAATGCGCCGGGCTCGTGGGCGCGGGCTACCTGATGCAGAAGATCATGGAAGACGATTGCCGCGTGCTGACCTATTGAGGGATGGCGATGGCGAGCGTGAAGGGCTGCGAGCTGCCCGACGATCTCTGGTACGACGTCGAGAACATGCTGTGGTACCGGCCCGAGGCCGGGGGGCTGGTGCGCGTCGGTCCCACCCGCATCGCCGTGGCGATGGGCGGCGAGGTGGTGGCCGCGACGCCCAAGCGTGCCGACCGGCGGCTCGAGCCCGGCCAGGCCTGCGCCGTGGTCGAGGCCGGCAAGTATGTCGGCCCGGCCAAGATCGCCTTCGCCTGCCATGTCGTGGACAGCCACGAGGCGCTGATGGACGACCCCTCGCCGGTGAACCGCGATCCCTATGGCGAGGGCTGGTTCGTGCTGGTGCGGCCCGACGACTGGGCCGCCGCGAGCGCGGCGCTGCTCTACGGCTCGGCCGCGATCGAACCCTTCCTTGCGAAGATGGCGGAGGAGGAGTTCGAGGGCTGTGATCCTGCTTCTGGGAGCGCCGGCGTGC
>CAYNOF010000479.1:0-2963 GCA_964398335.1 uncultured Rhizobiaceae bacterium | reverse complement strand
GCAGGCGAGCCTGACATGGCGATCATCCTTTCCCGCGCCGCGGTCCTCACCGTCGACGCCGACAACCGCTTCCTGCCCGCCGCCGATATCCGCATCGAGGGCCGCGCCATCGCGGCGATCGGCGCGCCCGGCACTCTGGCGCAGCCCGGCGACAGCGTCATCGATTGCAGCGAAGCGCTGGTGACGCCCGGCCTGATCAACGTCCATACCCACGCCGCGACGGCCTTCTTCCGCGGCCTCGCCGACGACATGCCGCGTGCCTTCTGGGCAGCCGGCTACGCCGTGCCCGGGCAGGAACGCTTCACCGTGGCCGACCACGTGCTGTCGGTACGTGCCGCCTGCGCCGAGTTCCTGCTCAACGGCGTCACCTGCATCGCCGACCGCCTGGGCAACATGGACCAGATCGCGCCGGTCATCGAACGATCGGGGATGCGCGCGATCGTCGGCCATACGCTGACCGACGCGCGCGCACCGGCGGACTGGAAAACCGCCGAGCTGGTGCTCGAACGCTTCGGTACCGACCCCAACGCCCGCGTTTCCGCCGGCATCGCGCCGCATGCGCTCGATTCCTGCTCGGACGTGCTGCTGCGGGAATGCGCACGACGCGCGGAGAAGACCGGCGCACGCGTCTTCATCCATGTCGCGCAGAACGAGCCCGAGGTCGAAGCCGTGCGCAAGCGCGGCCATGCCGGCGCGCTCTCATGCCTCGAGGCGACCGGGCTCGCCACCGCCAACACGGTGGCGGCGCACGCGATCTATCTCAGCGACGCCGAGTTCGAGGCCTGGCCGCGCCACGGCATCCCGATTGCCCATTGCCCGGCGAGCAACCTCTAGATCGAGGCGCGGACCCTGCCGCTGGCGCGCCTGGTCGGGCGTGTGCCGATCGGCCTGGGCACCGACTGGACGGTGACCAACAACAGCATGGACCTGCTGGCCGAGGCGCGGCTCGCCGCGCTGGCCGGCAAGATGCACGCCGACGACCCCGAGGTGCTGACGGTGCAGCAGATGGTGCGCATGCTGACCATCGACGGCGCGCGCGTGCTCGGCATCGACCGGCTGACGGGCAGCATCGAGCCCGGCAAGCGCGCCGACCTGGTGGTCTTCGATGGCAACCGGCTCGAAGCCACGCCGGCGCACGATGCGGCGTCGAATCTCGTCTACTCGCTCAGCCCGCGCTCGGTACGCGACGTGCTGGTCGACGGCGAACTCCTGGTCAGCGGCGGAAGGCTGGTGCGCGACGACGAGACCACGCTCGCCCGAAGCCATCGCCATGTCGGCGCTATGCCCCCGCTGCCTCGCGGATGAGGCGCTCCAGCGTGAAGCGGTGGCAGGTCGGCACGTCGCAGTAGCAGCCGATCTCGACCGGCGAACGCTGCGCCATCGCTGCGATCAGCGCGATGGTCTGGCGCGCGGCGGCGTCGGCGGCGATCTGCTTCTTGTAGCCGGCGAGCATCGCCTGCCACGCCGCCTCCTTCTGCCTGCCCTCGGGCGCGGCCTGCACGGCCTTCAGCAACTCCGGCGCCGGCGACAGCGCCGGCATCCAGACATCGAAGTAACGTTTGCGTTCCTCCCGTGTCACGCCGCGCGGCAGGTAGCGCACGGCACCGATGCGCAGCGCCGCGCCGTGCGGACGCTCGGGGTCGATGCGGTATTCGCTGAGCTTCAGCGGCATCGTCGTTTCCCGGGAATCAAGGGCCGGCGGGACACCGGCGGTCCCGCTACTTGGTGCCCTCGTAGCGCGGCCACTGGTGCTGGGCGAGCTGGTCGAGCGTCGGCGTCGGCTTGCCCATGCGCAGCTGGTAGATCCAGTAGTTCGAGATCACGCCCTCGACGAAGCCGCGCGTCTCGTTGAGCGGGATCGAGGCGGCGAAGAGCAGCGGGTCGTTGGCCGCGTCGGTCGCCATCCAGCGGTTCACGTTGCCCGGCCCGGCGTTGTAGGCGGCCACGGCCTTGATCAGGTCGTTGCTGTAGCCGTCGCCGCCCAAGAGCGAGCGGATGTATTGCTGGCCCATCGAGACGTTGAAGCTCGGATCGTACGGGTTGGTGCCGGCGCGGTCGGGCAGGAACTGGCGCACCACGATGGTCGCGGTGCCGGGCATGAGCTGCATCAGGCCCATGGCGCCGACATAGGAGCGGGCGCGGGGGTTGAACGCGGACTCCTGGCGCATGAAGCCGTAGACCAGCGCCGGCTCGACGACGAAGCCTTCCTTCGGCGTGTAGGGCGGCAGCGGATAGATCGCGTTGTCGAGGCCCTCGATGCGCTCGGGCCGCTCGCGCGAGGCCTTGGCCACGCGCAGCGCCAGCGCCGGCAGCCGCGCCTTCTCGGCGATCGCCAGCACCGCCTCGATGGTCTTGGGATCGGCGTCGACGGCGGCGGCGAAGAACTCGGTCTCGGCGTTGGTGACGGCGCGGATCTGCAGCAGCGCCAGGCCGCGGCGGCCGGCCGGGCTGTCGCTCAGCAGGCGGCGCCTCTCGCGATCGAGCTCGGCCGGCTTCCACAGCGGCTTGAGGTCGACGCCCAGGGTCTTCAGCGCCAGCAGGCCGTAGAAGGTGCGGTCGTAGATCGCCGCGCGCTTCATCCACAGCGAGAAGCGCTCGGGATTGCCGGCCAGCAGGTTCGAGCGCGCCGCCCAGAACGCGCCGGCCGAGATCACCGCCGAATAGGCGCGGTCGGCCGGCGTATCGGCGAGCTGCTCGAAGCGGCGCGCCGCCTCGGCATAGTCGCCCTTGCGGAAGGCGGCGATACCGGCGGCCCAGGTCGCCGACGGACGCTCGTCGGCGACCTCGCCGACGGGATGATCGACGTTGCCGGCCTGCAGCTGGCGATTGGCGATCTCGCCCTGCCAGCGCGTGATCTCCTCGGCCGGCAGCACGCCCATCGAGATCGACAGCAGGCGGCGCGCGGCGTCGAAGCCGCGATCCTCGATCATGCGCGCCAGCCGCGAGCGTACGGTCTCGGCCTG
>CAYNOF010000478.1:0-4145 GCA_964398335.1 uncultured Rhizobiaceae bacterium | reverse complement strand
CGACCGAGAGCAGCACCGGGGCGATAATGGCGAAGAGCTGTTCGGCGCGATCGAGCGTCATGGATAGCACGCAGCCGGTGGGCAATCGCGCACGCAATCAAGCGGCACTTGTCCCTGTGCCACAGGCATTTGTGCCACCTGCCCGACATTCCTAGAGGCAGAAATTGGGGAACGGCGACTGCGGGCGTACACCTGGCGCAGTCACTCGAACCGGAGTCCGCCCGATGGCCCGCAACCGCACGATCTCACCCGACTTCTGGACCATGGAGGCGGTCATCGACTGCCAGCCGATGACGCGCCTGCTGTTCATCGGTCTGTGGAATTTCGCCGACGACGGCGGCGTCCAACCCCTGCGGCCGCGCACCATCCGCATGCAGGTGTTTCCCGGCGACACCATAGAAAACGAGAGAGTACGCGAAATGATCGGCGAGCTGGCGGCGCAGGGGCTGGTGCGGATCTACGCGGTCGAGGGCGTGGAATACGTCGCGATCGTCGACTGGGACCAGATGCAGCGCGTCGGCAAGCGCGCGCGGCGGCGGTATCCGGCCATGGCCGGCGGCGTGCCTGATATCGGCGCGGCGAGCCACGAGCCATCGCAGACCATAGAAGGCCATAGAGGCGTCGAGGCGGCGCAAAGCCCTTCATCCGGCCTTCCGCCACCTTCTGCCTCGGAGCCGTCCGCGGCGCCTGCCATGCGCGGGAAGAAGGAGGAGCAGTGGCGGCAGGCGATCGATGCGCGGTTGCGCGAGGTCTGGTCGGGCAACGCCTCGATCGAGTCCATGGACCCGGCCGAGACCGAGCACTGGATCGGCCGGTGGATCGCCGAGGGCTGCGACCTCGAGCGCGATGTGCTGGCGGCGGTGAGCGCGATGCGCAGCAGGCGGCCCACCGGGCTGCGCGAGCTGGCGCTCGCGGTCGGCGTCAACCATAGCAATCGGCGGGCGGCCCAGGCGGCGGCGTGAGCCGCGCGCCGGCCTGGCCTCCGATATCGGATGCCCATTGCAACTGCGCCCGCCACCCCCCACATTTACATCACGGCGAGGGATATCCCGCCACCCGACGTCCCGCACGAACACCCATAAGGTCCCGTGATCGCGCTGGCGCCCGCCAGGGCTTTCCTGGGGTGGCTGTCCCTGATCCCGGTGGCATGCGTGTCGAGCGTCTCCCCGATCAGCGCCCCCGCGTTTTCCGTACGACGATTGCCTGGCGTCGAATGCCCGGGATGCCGATGCGGCAGGTGCCGCGTCGGCTCGGCACGCGTCCGCCTGAAGCGCAGGCCTTCCCGGCCGCGAGAAAGCAGAGTCATGAAACAGCACAAATTCCAGGTCGGCGACTACGTGCGCATCGAGCCGCGGGCGGTCTGGGCGGTGCCCGCCGGCCGCTACCAGGTCGTCAGGCTGATGCCGCCGGACGGCGCCAGCAACCAGTACCGGGTCCGCTTCGTCGAGGACGGCCACGAACGCATGGTGAAGGAGTCCGACCTCTCTTGAGCGCCCCGGACATCACCCCCTCGCCGGCGGGCATCGCCTCGATCCGCCAGACGCTCAGCGATCACCAGCTTCCCGATCCCGGGCGCAGCATCCGGCAGATCGCGGTCTCCTTCCTCTCCTTCATCGGGCTTTGCGCGCTGATGTACGTCACGGTCGACATCTCGACCTGGCTGACGCTCGCGCTGGCGGTCCCGGCGGCCGGCTTCGTGGTGCGCATCTTCATCCTGCAGCACGATTGCGGCCACGGCGCGCTGTTCCGCTCCAGGGCGCTCAACGACTGGACCGGCCGGCTGTGCGGGCTGGTGACCTTGACGCCCTACGCCAACTGGCGGCGCCAGCACGCGCAGCACCACGCCAACTGGAACAACCTCGATCGCCGCGAGAGCGGTGCCGATTTCTACTCGAGCTGCCTGACGACCGCGGAATACCGCCGCCTGTCGCCGCTCAGGCGCCTGCTCCACCGGCTGCTGCGCCATCCGCTGGTCGCGCAGGTCCTGCTGCCGCCGCTGATCTTCCTCGTGCTCTACCGCCTGCCGTTCGACACGCCGGCCGCGTGGCGGCGCGAACGCCTGTCGGTGCACGCCACCAACCTCGCCTTGGTCGCGCTGTTCGCGACCCTGGGCCTGATGCGCGGCTTCGGCAGCGTCGCCCTGGTGCAGTTGCCGATCATGGTGGTGGCCGCGATCATCGGCGTGTGGCTGTTCTCGGTGCAGCACCGCTTCGAGGGCACCGCCTGGTTCCGGCGCGACACGTGGAGCGCCCAGGCGGCATCGCTGCAGGGCACGTCCTATCTGCGGCTGCCCGGCCTGCTGCGCTGGTTCACCGGCAATATCGGTTACCACCACGTCCACCACCTCAACGCGCGCATCCCCAACTACCGGCTGGCCGCCTGCCACGACGCCAACGCCGCACTGCGCCAGGTGCCGACGCTCGACCTCGCCGCCGCGCTGCGCTCCAGCGCCTGCTGGCTGTGGGACGAGGAGCAGGGCCGCATGGTCACCTTCGCCGCCGCGAGGAGCAGACGATGAAGTATCTCGGCGCGCTGCGCGGCAGCGGCATCCTGGCCTCGCCCGACGAATCGTTCGGCGCCGCCACCTACGAGATCGACGGCTATCTCACCAGGCCCGGCGAGGTGGTCGCGTCCGGCGAGCTGCACATGGCACCGCGCGACCTGGCGCGCGCCTTCGGGCTGCGCCACCTGCGACTGCGCACCGGGGACGGGCGCGAGCTCACGGTGCGCTTCACCGCGCGCAAGCTGGCGGCGGCCAGCAGCTTCGCCCACGCCGATTTCGGCGGCGATCTGCCCGCCGCCGCTGCGTGGACGCACTGAATCCGACCGACGCCAACCGCTCCAACCGGCGGGCGGCCCGGTCCGTCGCCGCGTGACGCCAATCGTTGCACACAACCTGAACTCGTCTCCTCCCCCGGACTTTCCCGTTGGTGATAGCGTTCGCGCCGTTCGTTCCAGAGGGGGAGTCCGTTACCCATGAACAACCAGAACTATCGCGACATGGTCGACCACACCGCCGAAACCGTGCCGGGCCAGTGGCAGCGCATCGGCGGCCGCCAGGTCAAGCAGCTGCAGGCACCCGGCGCCAACTTCGAGCACACCCTGCAATTCCCCGCCGGCGACGCGCGCCAGGGCTTCCGGGTGATCTATCGCCGTCACGACATCTACATCATGGGCTTCCGCACCGCCGGCGGCGTCGCCTATGCCTGCCACAACCAGACGGGCAACGTGCCGGGTTCGCAGAGCCTCGGCTTCGACGATGCCTACTCGACGCTCGGCTGGAACCGGCAGGTCTATTCCGTCAACAAGGGCGGCGGGCCGCAGGTCAACGTGCAGCTGCTGGATTCGGCGCTCACCCGCGCCAACAACGGCCAGGCGCGACGCGAGGACGTGCTGCGCATGGTGCTCGCCCTGGCCGAGGGCGTGCGCTTCATGGACGTCGAGAAAGCCGTGCGCGGCAGCGACCCGATCACGACGCAGATGGTCGACTGGGGACAGCAGCTCGCGGCGGGCAATGCCGTCCTGAGACAGGGCTAGGCGCAGGCTCGGCCGCGCGACCGCCGCCCGGACCGCGGCGCGGCGCAGCGATGGCTGGTCCGCGCTTTGTCAATGTAGGACACTGGCGCGTCGGACTCTCGCGGGACGTCGTGCCATGAGCCTCGGACGCCGAAGCATCCTGCCCCTGCCGGGCGCCGCCGCGAGCCGGGCGCTGCCCGGCCGCGCGCCGCGCATCGCGATGCATGCCCTGCGCCGCCTGCTCGCCGCGCTCTCGACGCTGATCGCCACCGCCGGCGCCTGCCTCGCCGGCGCGATCATCGAGGTGCCCGGCGTCAACGAGGGCCAGCCGCCGCTGCCGGCCTATCTCGCGCGGCCCGCCGGCAGCGGCCCGTTCGCCGCCGTCGTCGTGCTGCACGGCTGCGGCGGCCTCAACAGCGTCGCGGTCGGCCAGGCGGACGAGCTGGCGCGCTGGGGCTACGCCGCGCTGGCCATCGACAGCCTGACGCCGCGCCGGCGCAGCAACGCCTGCAAGACCGATCTCGAGGCGCAGACCTTCGACGCCTACCAGGCCGCCAGCTTCCTCGCCGCGCAGGCCTATGTCCGCGCCGGGCGCATCGGCGTGCTGGGCGTCTCGATGGGCGGCGGCT
>CAYNOF010000477.1:0-5506 GCA_964398335.1 uncultured Rhizobiaceae bacterium | reverse complement strand
TCTAACCGCCGGCGGGACGCCGGCGCTCCCAGGACAGCAAATGACCACCGATCCCCTCGCCGCCTTCATCGCCGCCCTGCCGCGCGAGGGCCGGCTGCTCGGCCTCGACGTCGGCACGAAGACCATCGGGCTTGCGACCTCCGACGCGCTGCGCGGCATGGCGACACCGCTGTCGACCATTGCGCGGGCCAAGTTCACCAGGGATGCGGTGAAGCTGGCGGAGATTATCGCCAAGGAGGCGATCGTCGGCCTGGTGATCGGCCTGCCGCTGAACATGGACGGCAGCGAGGGGCCGCGCTGCCAGTCGACGCGCCAGTTCGTCGCCAACCTCGCAGGCCTGGCGCCGCAGGCCGGTGTGCGCTTCGCCGACCTGCCTGTCCTGCTGCAGGACGAGCGGCTGTCGACCGCCGCGGTCGAGCGCACCATGGTCGACGACTACGACATGAGCCGCGCGCGCCGTGCCGAGCGCATCGACGCCGCCGCCGCCGCCTGGATCCTGCAGACCGCGCTCGACCGCCTGCGCAACGCTTCGCGTCGACCGTAGTTATAAGCTTCCGGCAGCAGCCCGGAGGACCGACGTGACCGACGACAAACTGAGCGCGATCGCCCAGCAGCTGATGCGGCGGCGGGTCGAGGAACTCGACGATCTGGAGAAACGCGTCCTGACCCACATCATGCAGGACGCCCATATCAGCCGCGATCCCGATGCCGAAGACGCCGATCCGGCGCGCCGTCCGACGACCGGCGAGCGCATCGCCGACAAGGTCGCCTCCTTCGGCGGCTCGTGGACCTTCATCGTGCTCTTCCTCGGCTTCCTGGCCCTGTGGTGCGTCGTCAACACGCTGCTGCTGACCAGGGACACGGCGTTCGATCCCTATCCCTACATCTTCCTCAACCTGATGCTGTCGATGCTGGCGGCACTGCAGGCGCCGGTCATCATGATGTCGCAGAACCGCCAGGCGATCAAAGACCGGGCCGCTGCGCGACACGACTACGAGGTCAACCTCAAGGCCGAGCTCGACCTCATGGCGCTGCACGACAAGCTCGACGATCTGCGCGAGAAGCGGCTGGCCAAGCTGATGGAGCAGCAGGAGGAGCAGCTCGAGAAGCTCAACCGCGTGGTCGCCACCATCTGCCGGGAGACCTGACCGCCGGCGCATTCACCGCACCGGCCGGCATCGGCCAGCGACATATCGTGACAACCCCTCGGCCGGTGCGATACGACTCGCACACATGATCGATCTGTTCTTCACGTCAGACACGCTGATCGGGCTCGCCCTGGGCTACCTGCTGGGTTCGATCCCGTTCGGCCTGCTGCTGACGCGCGCGGCCGGGCTGGGCGACATCCGCTCGATCGGCTCGGGCAATATCGGCGCCACCAACGTGCTGCGCACCGGCAACAAGACGGTCGCCGCCGCCACCCTGGTGCTCGATGCCTGCAAGGGCGCGATCGCGGTGGTCCTCGCCACCCATCTGCTGGGACCCTTCGCCGGGCTCGTCGCCGCGCTGGGCGCCGTGCTCGGCCATTGCTTCCCGGTGTGGCTGAAGTTCAAGGGCGGCAAGGGCGTCGCCACGACGCTCGGCAGCCTGTTCGCCATGTCGTGGCCCTTCGGCATCGCCGCCTGCCTGCTGTGGCTGCTCTTCGCCGTGCTGTTCCGCATCTCCTCGCTCTCCGCGCTGCTGGCCCTGGCGACGATCGCGCTGCTGACGTGGCTCGCGTCCTACGGCCTCCTGGGCTACGGCTACTTCTTCGCATCGACGTCGTTCGCGATCGTCGTCACGGTGATCGTCGCCCTGGTGATGGCCATGCACCACGAGAACATCGGCCGCCTGCTGGCCGGCACCGAACCCAGGATCGGCGCCAAGAAATAGTCCGTACGGAGTTCCCCATGACCTCGATCGATAGCGTGGCGCTCGAGAAGCGCGTCGATGCCCTGTTCGTGAAATACGCGCGCGCCGGCTCGCCGGGCGCCGCGGTGGGCATCATGCGCGAGGGCAGGATCGTGCTCGCCAAGGGCTACGGCGAGGCCAGCGTCGAGCATCGCGTGCCGATCACGCCGCGCACCGTCTTCCGCATCGCCTCGGTCACCAAGCAGTTCACCGTCGCCGCCATCCTGATGCTGGCGCGCGAAGGCAAGCTCAAGCTCGACGATCCGCCGCAGAAATACCTGCCCGACCTGCCGACCCTGCCCAGGCCGGTGAGCATCGACCAGATGGCGCGCAACAACAGCGGCTGGCCCGACTTCCTCGAGCTCTTGCGCCTGGGCGGCTCGAACCTCGACCGGCGTGCGCCGATGGACGAGCTGGTGGAGGCGATCAACAGGAACAAGCACCTGAACTTCGAGCCGGGCAGCCGCTTCCTCTACAGCAACACCAACTTCCTGCTGCTGGGACTCATCGTCGAGAAGGTCTCGGGCAAGCCCCTGCCCGCGCTGTTGAAGGAGCGCATCTTCGCGCCCCTGGGCATGACCAGCACGGCGATGACGATCGATCCCGACACCGTCGTGCCCGGCCTCGCCACCGCGTATCTGGAGAACGCCGACGGCAGCTTCCGCCGCGCACGCCAGGGCTATCCGGTGGCCGGCGAAGGCGGCATGACCTCGACCGTCGAGGACCTGCTGATCTGGGCCAACCACTATCGCCATCCGGTGCTGCAGCCGCTCGACCTGTGGGCCGGGCTCGCCGACCAGCAGCCGCTGAGCGGCGGCGTGCTCAACCCGTATTGCCGCGGCCTGGTGCGCGGCAAGCTGCGCGGCCTGACGACGATCAGCCATGGCGGGCTGTGGCCGGGCTATCGCACCGAGTTCCTGCTGCTGCCCGACGCCGATCTCGACGTGGTGGTGATCACCAACCTCGCCAGCCTCGATCCGCACCGCCTGGGCCGCGCCGCGGCGGTGGCGGCGCTGAGCGGCGACAAGCGCGTGCAGCCTGCGCACGCGATCGACCTCGCCAACGTCGCGCGCTTCGCCGGCACCTACGTCAACGAGGCCGAGCTGACGCTGTTCGGCCTCGAGGTGAAGAACGGCGAGGTGATCCTCAACCAGGGCGGCGTGCCGATGGAGATGATCGCGCGCGGCGACGGCTGGCTCGAGGCCGATCGCGGCGCCTTCGAGTTCGCGCTGCGCCTGCCCGGCACACCGGGCGAGCCGATCGAGGTCGATCTCGGCGCCGGCCGCGTCTTCGCCTTCCGCAAGCTCGACCAGCGCAGCGACGTGCCGGCGGACATCATCGGCACCTATTTCTGCGCCGACGCCGGCGCGACCTGGCGCATCGATCCCAGGCAGATCGCGGTCAGCGGCCCCTACGTCGCCAGCACCGCGCCGTGGCCGCTGCGCGGCGTGTCGGGCGACGTGGTCGAGCTCGAGATGTCCTACGGCTGGGTCACCATCACCCAGCTCGCGCGTATCGACCGCGACGCGGCGGGCAAGCCCAAGGGCCTGACCGTCTCGACCAGCCGCATCAAGAACATGAAGTTCGAGAAGACGGCGTAAGTCAGCGCGAGAACACCATCGCCTCGTCGCGGACCGCGCCATATTTCAGGCTGAAGAGATCGCGCGCGTAGTTCTGGTAGAGCTTCCAGGGCTTGCGCGAGCCCTGCTTCGGAAACAGGTGCAGCGCGCGCTGGATGTAGCCGGAGGAGAAGTCGATCCACGGCTCCAGCGCCATATCGGCATCGGTGTTGTGCGGCGTGCACTGGCGGAAGCCGTGGCGCTGCATGTGGTTCAGCAGCCGGCAGACATAGACGGCGATCAGGTCGGCCTTCAACGTCCACGAGGCGTTGGTGTAGCCCGACACCGCGGCGAAGTTGGGCACGTCGCTGAACATCATGCCCTTGTAGCTCAGCGTCTCGTTGAACTTCACGTCGCGTCCGTCGACCGCGACCGACATGCCGCCCAGCGGCAGCAGGTCGAGCCCGGTCGCCATCACCACGATATCGGCGTCGAGCGACGCGCCGGAATTCAGCGTCAGCCCGCCCTCGGTGAAACGCTCGATGGTGTCGGTGACGATCGAGGCCTGCTTGCGGCGCAGCGCGCGGAACAGGTCGGCGTCGGGCACGAGGCACAGGCGCTGGTCCCATGGATTGTAGCGCGGCGTGAAATTCGCTTCGGTGGCGGCGTCGTAGTCCTTGCCCATCATCTGGCGCACGCCGTCGGCGATCAGCTTCTTCACGCGCTGCGGCTTGCGCTTGCACAGGCGGTAGAAATACATGCCCAGCAGCACGTTCTTCCAGCGCGTCAGGCTGTAGGCCGCCTTCGCCGGCAGCCGCCGGCGCAGCCAGTCGGCGATCGCATCGCGCGACGGGCGCGCCACGATGTAGGTCGGCGAGCGCTGCAGCATCGTCACATGCGCCGCCGTGCGCGCCATCTCGGGGACGATGGTCACCGCCGTGGCGCCGCTGCCGATCACCACCACGCGCTTGCCGGCGTAATCGAGATCCTGCGGCCAGAACTGCGGATGGACGATGCGGCCCTTGTAGTCGCCGACGCCCGCGAAGTCCGGCACGTAGCCGTGCGCGTAGTTGTAGTAGCCGGTGCAGGCGAGCAGGAAGCCGCAGGTGATGCTCGCCGGCTCGCCCGCCGCGCCGCGCTCGACCTGCACCGTCCAGCGCGCCTCGGCGCTCGACCACGACGCGCCGACGACGCGGTGGTGATAGCGGATGTGCTGCTCGACGCCGTACTCGCTCGCCGTCTCGCGGATGTACTTCAGGATCGACGGCCCGTCGGCGATCGCCTTGGCCTCGCGCCACGGCTTGAAGACGTAGCCCAGGGTGTACATGTCGGAATCCGAACGGATGCCGGGATAGCGGACCAGGTCCCACGTCCCGCCGCTCGCCGCGCGGCCCTCGAGGATGGCGTAGGAACGGCCCGGACACTCGCGCTGCAGATGCACCGCCGCGCCGATGCCGGAGAGGCCGGCGCCGATGATCAGGACGTCGACATGCTCGCTCACGACGTGAGCCCGCCCATGCCGATGTCGCTGGCCTCGAAGATCTCGATCGTCGTCGTCGCGCCGAGCTTGCGCACGGCGCCGACGAAGCCGCGCGCCTGGGGATCGGCGAAGTGCTTGAGCACCGCTTCCCTGTCGCGCCAGTGCTCGACGAAGACCAGGCGCATCGGGTTCTCGGCGTCGATGTGCGCGGCGTGGTGCAGGCAGCCGTCCTCGCGGCGCGAGCGTTGGCTGTGGGCGACACTTTGTGCGCGGATCGCGTCGAAGGTCGCTGGCGTGGCGACGATGCTGCCGGTGATCAGGATCATGCGGTACCGCTAGCGGCTGGGGCGCATTGAATCAACCGGAACGACGGGCTTAACTGCCGGCGAGGATCAAGAACCGCAGGGAGGATCCCGACATGATGCGCCGGTCGATCGCCGCCGCCCTGGCACTGCTCGTCCTGTCGGTCTCCGCCATGGCCGCCGACTATCCCGCGCCGAAGCAGGGCCTGTGGGTCGCGCGCGACTTCAGGTTCCATAGCGGCGAGACGATGGCCGAGCTCAAGCTGGGCTACACC
>CAYNOF010000476.1:0-3372 GCA_964398335.1 uncultured Rhizobiaceae bacterium | reverse complement strand
CGGATCGGCGACAGCATGGTGAGGTTGGTGGTGACGCTGTTCTGCACCGCCGCGACCCAGTCGAGCGGCAGATGCGTCCTGGCGGCGAGTGCGGCCTGCATGGGCATCAGCATCGCGTTCGACGCCGAGCCGCCGCCGGTGAGGAAGCCGCCGATCGCGGCGAACAGCGGCGTCGACAGCGCGGCGGCCGACCCGACAGCCGCCGACAACGCATCGGCGATGATCGAGGCCATGCCGGCGGCGACGTAGAACGCGGCCATGACGACGAACAGCAGCGTGACGACCGACGGTCGCCACGCCGCGCGCGCCGCCGTACGCACGACGCTTGCCATCGGCGCACGCAGCGCCAAGGCGCTCAGCAGACCGACCGCCAGCAGCCAGAAGCCCGGCGCATAGAACGGCGGAAAGGTCGGCTGGCCGGCAAGCGGCTGCCACGCCCACAGCGCTTTCAACGTTGCCTGCAGCGGCGCGATGGTGCGCGTCAGCACCAGCGCGATGGTCAACGCCGCATACGGTGCGGCACCCGACGCGGCGCGGCGCAGGGCCGTGCCATCGGGCCGCTCGTCGCGCAGCCAGCGCAGCGCCGTCAATATGCCCAGCGGCGCCGCGCCAGCGATCTCGACATCGATGACCAGATGCGCGGCCCACACTGCGGCGACGATGGCGATGGTCCACACCAGATCGTCGAGGCGCTGCACCGCCGAGGGTGCCGGACCGATGCCCCGGCGAAAGAACCAGAACAGCGCGAGGTAGCCGAGATGCACCGGCATCTGCAGCAGGCCGCACAGCGCACCGAGCGTCGTCGGCGACAGGCCCGTGAGCAATGCGCCGACGGTCGTGCCCGCCGCCAGCGCACCCCACGGCACCATCGACTGGCTGTAGAGACCGAAGAGCAGCGCCGGTACGCCGCCGATGCCCAGCCGCGTCACGGCGGCCAACGCGATGATGTAGCCGACGCCGAATCCCGTGACCGATTCCGCGAAGGGGCCGAGCAGGAAACAGACGAAGTACAGGCGGCGATGATCGGGTGGGGCTGCCGTCACGGACGCGGCTGCCGCCGCCTGCGATCGGCTGGCGACGCAGCGGTAGAAGAACACGCCGCCGGCGACGATCGAGATCACCTGCCAGGACAGCCATGCGCCGGCCAGGGCCTGGGTGGCAGCGAAGCCGCCGAAGCCCACGGCGCCGCGCAGCGCCAGCGCGGCGAGCGCCGTCGCCACCAGGCCGGCCGCGCCCGCTGCGAGGGCACCGAAGCGGCCGCTGGCGAGCAGGACGAGGACCAGGACGAGCGGCGCGGCGGCGGTGATCAGGGACATGCGGTGAGCCGCCGCAGCCATGCCGCGCCGGGCGGCCCCGCGGCAAGGAAAAGCTTGTCGCCAGACAAGCTTGCGGGCTCCCGTCGTGTCCCGTACAAGCCGCCCGGCGCCCCGATAGCTCCGCGGTAGAGCAACCGCTTCGTAAGCGGTAGGCCGTTGGTTCAAATCCGACTCGGGGCACCATTTTTCCCTGCCGGCCGGTGCGCCGGACCGCGGCTGTGGACGCCGACGTGACGCAACAGCCGCCAATCTACGTCTGCGTGACGAACCTGCTCGAGAGCCGTCACCAGAAGAAGACCGGGATCCCACGCGTCGAATACGAAGTCGCGAAGTACCTCGCCGCCCGCGGCGCAACGGTGGTCGCCTGGAGCGCGCGGCACCGGCAGTTCCGCGCCATCGATTTCGCCGCCGTCCTCGAGGCGATCACGCGCGCCCAGTCGCTCGATCTCGACGCAATCTGCGCCGAGCCGCAGCGCCCCCATCCGCTGCGCGCCGCAAAGCGCCTGCTTGCCTCCACGTCGGCGGCGCTGGCGCGGCATCTGCCGGTGAACCGCGAGCCCGGCCGCACCCTCGCGCACACGGCCTTCCGCCGCATCGCCGCCGCCTGGCCACATCTGTCGCCGCAGCAGCGCCGCGCGGTCGCGACGCGCCTGCGCCTGACCGAAGACCCCGATCGGCTGGGCTATTTCATCGATGTGCTGGTCGAGCAGCGCGCAGGTTCCAGGGCACCTGGCGTCATCGATTTCCCGCACGATGCCACCCTGCTCCTGCTCGGCATCTGGTGGAATCAGCGGCCGCTCGACGAGATCGCGCGCCTCAAGCACGAGCGCGGCCTGCGCTTCGTCGCGATGGTGCACGACCTGATCCCGATCCGCCATCCGGCATTCTTCACCGACGAGACCGGACGGGCGCGCTTCACGCGCTTCATCGACGGCCTGCTGAAGACCGCCGATACGCTGTGCGCGACCTCGGCGCATGTCGCGCAGGACGTCGAAGCCTATGCACGCGAACGACAGGCGACGATCCGGCCGGTGGTGCGCGTGCCGTTGTGCTCCGATCTCGAGCGCAGCGTGGCGCCCAGGCACACGGCCGCGCTGGCGCGTCACGCGCTCGAACCCGGACGCTTCGTCGTCTATGTCTCGACCATCAACCCGCGCAAGAACCACCTCTTCGCCTATCGGCTGTGGCGGCGGCTGGTGCAGGAGTTGGGCGACGCGGCGCCGACCCTGGTGTTCGCCGGCCAGCGCGGCTGGCGCTACGAGGCGCTGTTCGAGACCATGGCGGCCGACACGCTGATGTGGAACCGCAAGCTGCGCTTCGTCGAGGGGCCGACCGACGAGGAGATGGCCTGGCTCTACGCCAACTGCGCCTTCAGCATCTTCCCGTCGCTGTACGAGGGCTGGGGCCTGCCGATCCTCGAATCGCTGTCCTTCGGCAAGTACTGCCTGGCCGCCGACAACACCTCGCTGCCCGAGGCCGGTCAAGGACTCGCCTTCCACGCCGACGCGGAGGACGAGGCGGCATGGCTCGCCGAGCTCCGGCGCGTCATCACCGAGCCCGGCTATCTCGAGGCCGCCAACGCGCGCATCCGCGAACGCTTCACGGCGCGTGGCTGGGACGAGGTCGGCGCCGAGCTGCTGGCGGCGATCCGCTCGCCGGGTCTACGCTGACGAATCTCGGACCTGCGCCTCATCGAGCTCGGCCAACATCCGGTCGGCTTCGCCCTGAAGTCTTTCGAGACAGATGATCAGCGTATCCGCGGTGCCGGGCGGCAGCGCGCCCAACAGGCGCCTTTGCCGCCGGCGCGCATTGGACATGATCACGTCGTGCACCTCCTGACCCTGCCGGGTCAGGCTGACGAGCGTCCGGCGGCCGTCGTTGCGATCCGACACGCGCCGCACGAAGCCGCGCCGCTCCAGCTTCTGCACCGTCAGGCCGACCCAGGCCTTGTCGGTAGCCAGCTCGCGGCTGATGTCGCGCGCGCTGGTCGATCCAAGCAGGGCGATGATCGACAGCACGCGCCATTCGGGCAGCGTCACGTCGAGCTCGGTGCGAT
>CAYNOF010000475.1:0-2356 GCA_964398335.1 uncultured Rhizobiaceae bacterium | reverse complement strand
TTGAGGTCGGAGACGTCGGTGTAGCCGCGCGCCAGCGCGCGGTCCCTGGCCTGGCTCTGGGTGAAGGAATTGGCGCCCTTCAGCGGCGCGCCGGCGTCGTTGGCCGCGGTCTTGAAGACGTCGCGCTTGCAGTTGTCCATGAAGACCTGCTGGTCGATGCGGCCGTCGGCGGGGATGCGCACCTGGGCCATGCGCATGCCGGCGAGGTAGCGGCCGGTCTCGGCGTCGGACAGCACGCCGTCATTGTTGGCGTCGGCCTTCTTCCACAGGTCGCTGCATTCCGACTCGCTCATGGCGAGCGCCGGCGCGGCCGACAGGCACGCCAGCGCGAGCACGGCGGCGATGGGGCTCCGCATGTTGAATCTCCTCGGTCATTCGACGTCGGCGCAACGGGGGGCGCCGCTCCCGGTCAACGTCGGAAATCGCAGGCCGGTTGCGCTGCGAGCGGTCACAAAATGGCCCCGCGCGCAGGGGGAGAGGGCGGCGGGGCCATCCTGTACGGGCGGTGTCTGGTCAGCCGACAAAGGCCGCCCGGCACACTCAACGAGCGAGCCCGCCCGGTGGTTGCATGGTCGCGGAAGGAAAGGGGCAAGTGCCCGCCGCCTTGTGCTAGGGGGCTACCCAGCGGCGGGACACCCGCCATCGCCGGACAGGTCAGTGCCCGACGACAACTGCGCGATTCAATGGGCTGTCGGCCTGCGGGTTCCCGAGTGAGCCGCGTGCCATCGATTTGCATCAGCACCATAAGCGACGCGGCACGATGCCGGCTGTCGCGCAGGGAACAGCCGTGGCCGGCGTTGCGCGGCTCGCGCAAATCGGGCTTTCTGCGCGCCGTGACGATCGCGGGAGTCGGGCAATGCGCAGGTTGATCGTCAGCGTGGTCCTGGCATTGCTGTGCGGCACGTCGCTCGCCGCGGCGCAGGACCGCGAGGAGAACTGGCGGGTCTGCGCCAACAAGGATCGCGCGCCGCCCGACGTGCCGATCCGCGCCTGCACGGCGATCATCGAGTCGGGGCAGGAGAAGGACCGCGATCTCGCCTCGGCCTACTACAATCGTGCCATCGCGCACGACGAGAAGAAGATGCACGACCAGGCCATCGCCGACTACAGCGAGGCGATCAGGCTCGATCCCAGCGACGCGCGCCACTTCTACAACCGCGGCAACAGCTACAGCGCCAAGCGCGACTACGCGCACGCCATCGCCGACTACAGCGAGGCGATCCGCCTGAAGCCCGACGACGCCAACGCCTGGGCCAACCGCGCCAACCAGTACCAGCGGCAGGGCCGGTTCGAGAAGGCGCTGGCCGATTACAGCGGCGCGCTCGACGTCGATCCGCGGCACGTCAACGCGCTCGCCAGCCGCTGCTGGACCCAGGTGCGGCTCGACCGCCTGCAGGCGGCGCTGGCCGAGTGCGACGCCGCGCTCAAGCTGCGGCCCGACCACGCCGATGCGCTCGACAGCCGCGGCTTCGTGCATCTGCGGCTGGGCCAGCTCGACGCGGCGATCGCCGACTACGATGCGGCGCTGAAGCTCGATGCCAGGCAGGCGACGTCGCTCTATGGTCGCGGTGTCGCCAGGCAGCGCAAGGGCGATGCCGCCGGCGGCGCCGCCGACATCGCCGCGGCGGTGAAGATCAACGCCGCCATCGCGCGCGAGATGGCGCGCTACGGCCTGAAGTAGGCGGACCCGCCATGATCGAATGGACGATCGTCGAGCAGCTTCGTCTGGTCAGGGCGGGCGTGGTCGGCCGCGCGACGCCCGAGCATTTCGAGGCCTACCTGAGCGCGGTCGACGCCGCCGGCGCGGCGCCCTTCCGCAAGCTGTTCAGCATCGCCGCCTCGTCGGGCATCGAGGCGCGCGACATCCCGGCCTTCGCCGCGCTGGTCGTCAGGCACGGCCGCGGCGCCGGCAAGGTCGGGCCGGTGGCGATCGTCGTCGCCAGCCGCGAGACCAATCTGCTGGCCGACTGGTTCAAGAGCCTCGCGTCGCTCGAACGGCCGGTGCGCATCTTCCAGCACGAAAGCACGGCGCTGGCGTGGCTCGACGGCATCGCGCCGCCGCCCTAGGCGGCGGGATGCTTGGCCGGCTTGCGCTGCTGCGCGAGGAAGGCGCGCATGCGGTCCTGCTGGCGGGTCCAGCGCTTCTTGTACAGCGCTGCGGTCACCAGATCGTTCTCGTCGCGGGCGAGTGTGTACTTGCGCTGCAGGGTCTGGTTGGAGCGCACCAACTCGTCCCATTCGCGTTCGCGGCTCAACGGCGCGGACATCACTGACCTCTCCTGTCCGATGCCTCCATCAGCGCACGCGGCGGCGCCGCTGTCACGGCACGCTTGCGTACGGTCTGTACAAGAGCGCT
>CAYNOF010000474.1:0-7464 GCA_964398335.1 uncultured Rhizobiaceae bacterium | reverse complement strand
CAGACCGATACCGCCTTGCTTTTCACCAGCGCCCGGGTGGCCGGATCGATGAAGGCGCCGCCGCCGGTGGCCAGCACCTGGACCGGCTGGTCCAGCAGGCGTGCCATGACGCGCCGTTCGCCTTCACGGAACGCCGCCTCGCCGTGCCGGGCGAAGAATTCCTCGATGGTGCAGCCGGCCGCCGCCTCGATCTCGGTGTCGGCGTCGACAAAGGGCAGGCCCAGCCGCTGGGCCAGCCGCTTGCCGATGGCGCTCTTGCCCGCGCCCATCAATCCGACCAGGGCGATGGTGCGGGTGATGGCGGGGTTGGCCGTGGCAGGGCGCGGTTCGTCCACGATTTGGGCCGATTCTGCGATTAATCTCAACATGTTGCGCGCATACGCGCGTTGCCTGTCGAAGGTCAGCGGAGTAGTGTCCCGCCCTATATCGCCGCTTGGCCGACATCGCACAAGCGGCGGCGTGAGGTGCGTCCCATGAAGGCGTGCCCCGATCCACCCCTCCTTCACCCCCCTAGAGCACGGGCAGAATGTCGAGACTGGGCTTCGGTACGATCCTCCTCGGCTTCCTCCTGGTGCTGGCGCTGGCCGGCTTCGTGATGCTGGCGATCATCGATGTGCCGCCGCCGACCCGCAGCATCGAGATCCAGATCCCCCATGACCGCTTCTCGCGCTAGCGCCCTTCTCGCGACGCTGCTCGGCTGCACGCTGTCCTGGGGCGTGGCGCAGGCGCAGGACACGCCGACCCAGACGCCGCTTCCGCCGTCGCAGCAGACCAATCCGCTCGATCGAGTCGGCCTGGTCGACACGCGCAGCGCCAACATCCCGGGCTGGACCTGGCACGGCACGTCGATGGCCGCCGCGCGCGCCCTGGTCCTCGACCTGCCCGCGGCGCCGCAGTCGCGCGTGCTGCGCGACCTGCAGTTCCGCGTGCTCACCACGGGCGCGACGCCGCCCCGGCCGGACGGCACGGCCCCTCTGCTGTTCACCCTGCGCGTCGAGAAGCTGGCGGCGATGGGCGAGGCCGAGAACGCCAACGAGTTGCTGCGTCAGGGCAGCGGCGGCGAAGGGCCGATGACGGTGCGGCTGGTGACCGAAGCGCTGATGCGCGTGCGCCAGCGCGACAGCGCCTGCGCCCGCGTCAAGGACGCGGTCGAGCATCTCGACGAGACGTGGTGGCGCCAGGCGGCGATCGTCTGCCATCTCCAGGCGCGCCAGGCCGATGCGGCGCGCAGCAAGCTCGACGCCTTGCGCGCGAAGCCAGACGCCGACGCCACCTTCATCACGCTGGCAAGCCGGATCTTGGGTGGCAATGGCGCCGCACCGTCGGTCGGCCCGACCGAGAATGGCCTGATCCTGGCGCTGATCGACATCGCCGGCCTGCCCACGCCGACAACAGGCTTCGATTCGCCGGGCGTGCTGCGCGCGGCGATCGAGAACAAGGCCATCCCGCTCTCCCGCCGCGTCGAGCTCGCCGAACGCGCCGAGCGCGCCGGCGTGATCGAGCCGGACCGGCTGGCCGAGTTCTACAGCGAACTCTCGCGCGGCCTGAAGGACGCCGCAGCGACCTCGCCGACTGCCTGGCGCGCGGTCGTCTTCGCCCAGGCGCAGCGTGCGACGAGCAACGAGCAGCACGTCGTTCTCGCCCATCGGCTCTTCCAGGTCTCGCGCGACACGGCGGGCAGCGCGATCCGCGCTCTGTCGGCGGCGATCGCCGCGGCGCGGCCGACGCCGGCGCATGCCGAGTTCGCCAATGCCGGGCTGCTCGCGGCGATGACCATCGAGCGCTTCGATCGCGCCAGCGAATGGTTCAAGGCGGCGCAGGGCGGGCCGGAGGAGCGGGCTGCCGATCGCATGGCCGTGCTGGCGCCGCTGGCCGCCATCGGACGCCTGCCCGATCGCGCACCGCTCGATGCGGCGCTGCTGGAGCGTCGCGCCGCGCTCGGTCCGCGGACCGCGCCGGGCCTGTACGCCGTGCTGGCGGGACTGGGGGCGGCATCGCGCGACGCGTTGGCACCGCTCGCGGCAGGCATCGCGCAGAGGCCGCGCGATCCGGCCATCACCGCGCTGCTGGCGGCCGCGGAGGCCGAGCGCTTCGCCGAGACGATCTGCCGGGCCGCCGCGCTGGCCGGCTCGACGCCGGTGGCGAGCCTCGAACCGGAGAAGGTCGCGGCGATCCTGCAGGCGCTGGTGCGCATCAATCGCGGCGATGCGGCGCGCTCCTTCGCCGTCGAATACGCGCTGCTGGCGGGGCTTTGATCATGGCGCTCGCGACCAGCCGCAGCCGCGCCGCGCCGCGTATCCGCGACCGGCGCGGCCGCCGCCCGCGCGAGGGCCCGCCGCGCGATCCGCAGGTCGAGATGTTCATCGAGATGCTGGTCGCCGAACGCGGCGCCTCGCAGAACACCGAGCAGGCCTATGGCCGCGACCTCGACCATCTCACCGCCTTCCTCGCGCGCCGCAAGGTCAAGCCGCTCGAGGCCGACAGCGACGCGCTGCGCGCCTATATCGCCAGCCTGCGCCACGCCGGCATGGGCGCCGGCACGGCGGCGCGGCGCCTGTCGGCGATCCGCCAGTTCTATCGATTTCTATTGGCCGATGGCCGGCGGCCCGACGATCCCTCGGCGACGCTCGACTCGCCCAAGCTCGGCCGGCCGCTGCCCAAGGTGCTGTCGACCGGCGAAGTCGGCGCCCTGATCGAGGCGGCGCACAGGCGTGACGCCACCGAGGGGCTGCGGCTCGCCGCGCTGCTGGAGCTGCTCTATGCCGGCGGCCTGCGCGTGTCGGAGCTGGTGAGCCTGCCGCTGGCCGCGGTCGAGCGCGACCCGCGCGCGCTGATCGTGCGCGGCAAGGGCAACAAGGAGCGGCTGGTGCCGCTGGGCGAGCCGGCCCGCGCGGCGATCTTCGCCTGGCTGGGCGCGCGCGGCGCGACCTTGAAGCCCGACGAATCCTCGCCCTACCTCTTCCCGTCGCGCTCGGCCGAGGGTCACCTCACCCGCCAGCGCTTCGGCCAGCTGCTGAAGGAGCTGGCGCTGGAGGCCAATCTCGACCCGCGCCGCGTCTCGCCGCACGTGCTGCGCCACGCCTTCGCCAGCCACCTGCTGGCGCACGGCGCCGATCTGCGCAGCGTGCAGATGATGCTGGGCCACGCCGACATCGCCACCACGCAGATCTACACCCACGTGCTGGACGAGAAGCTCAAGGCGCTGGTGCAGGATCACCATCCGCTGGCCGGCAATGGCGGCGCCGACAAGGAATGAGCGCGATTGACTTCCCACAGCGCCGGGATCATTGAGGCGCGCGGGTCGGTCGTCGGCCGGCAGATCGATGGACGAAGCACGAACCCGGCACGGTCGAGAACGTGACCTGCCGGTAGGGAGCCAGCCATGCTGCGGATCGTCGGACGCGACGCCGATCGCCTCACCGTGAAGACCATCGAGACGCTCGATCCATCGACCGCGCAGCCGGTGGCGCAATCGGCGATCTGGTACGACCTGGTCAACCCGACCCCCGATGAAGATCGCCTTGTCGAGTCCAGTCTCGGCATCTCGCTGCCGACGCGTGAGGAAGCGCAGGAGATCGAGATCTCTTCGCGGCTCTACAGCGAGGACGGCGCGGAGTTCCTCACCGTCACGCTCGTCTCCGGCCTGGACACCGAAGCGCCGGCCAAGACACCGGTCACCTTCGTGCTGAAGGGCGAACGCCTCGTCAGCGTGCGGTACTCCGATCCGCGGCCGTTCGCGGCGGTGCACAGCCGGCTCCAGCGCACCGCCGCCTCGACCTACGCCAACGGCGAGCTGGTGATGCTGTCGCTCGTCGAGGCGATCATCGACCGCTTGGCCGACGTGCTGGAGAACGCCGGCAGCGAGATCGACCACATCTCGCGCGAAGTGTTCCGCGACCGCGCCGCGACGCCGACCCGGCAGACCCGCAACCTGCAGGGCCTCATCGAACGCATCGGCCGCCGCGGCGACCTGCTGACCGTGGCGCGCGAGAGCCTGGTCAGCCTGTCGCGCATGGCGACCTATCACCAGACGCTGGAGATCGAAGGCCGCAAGCATCCCAAGGACGTCAAGGCGCGCATCAAGATCATCCAGCGCGACGTCACCTCGCTGTCCGACCACGCCGCGTTCCTGTCGGCCAAGATCAACTTCATGCTCGACGCCACCCTGGGCCTGATCAACCTCGAGCAGAACCAGATCATCAAGATCTTCTCGGTGGCGGCCGTGGTGTTCCTGCCGCCCACCCTGGTGGCGTCGATCTACGGCATGAATTTCGACCGGATCCCCGAGCTGAAATGGGCCTTCGGCTACCCGTGGGCGCTCGGCCTGATGGTTCTGTCGGCCATCCTGCCCTTCCTCTACTTCCGCCGGCGCGGCTGGCTGTAGCCGTCGGGCGCCGGATCGGGCGATTGACTTGGCCCGGTCTTTGCCCGTATTGCGTCGCACCTTCGCAGGTGCAGCATAACGGGAGACCGCCGATGAGCTTCACGATCGCCGAACCGGCACCGTCGCGCCTGAACCGCAGCGAATTGGCCGTTCCCGGCAGCCGGGTCGAGTTGTTCGAGAAGGCCGCCAAGGGACCGGTCGACGTCATCTTCCTCGACCTCGAGGACGCGGTGGCGCCCGACGCCAAGGACCAGGCGCGCAAGAACATCATCCAGGCGCTCAACGAGGTCGACTGGCGCGGCAAGACCATGTCGCTGCGCATCAACGGGCTGGACACCCCGTGGATGTACCGCGACGTGATCGACGTGCTGGAAGGCGCCGTCGACAAGCTCGACCTGATCATGATCCCCAAGGCCGGCACCGCCGCCGACATCTACGCCCTCGACATGCTGGTCACCCAGGTCGAGACCGCCACGAAGGCCAAGAAGCGCATCGGCTTCGAGATGATCATCGAGACCGCGCTGGGCATGGCCAATGTCGATGCCATCGCCGGCGCCTCGAAGCGCAACGAGTCGCTGCATTTCGGCGTCGCCGACTACGCCGCCTCGACCAAGGCCAAGACCGTGAACATCGGCGGCCCGCACCCGCAATACGGCGTGCTCACCGACAAGGATGCCGAGGGCAAGCGCGAGTTCGTCTGGGCCGATCCCTGGCACTACGCGATCTCGCGCATGGTGATCGCGGCCCGGGCCAACGGCCTGCGGCCGATCGACGGCCCGTTCGGCGATTTCTCCGACCCCGACGGCTTCCGCGCCCAGGCCAACCGCGCCGCGGTGCTGGGCTGCGAGGGCAAATGGGCGATCCATCCCTCGCAGGTGGCGCTGGCCAACGAGGTCTTCGGCCCCTCGAAGGAGGAACTGGCCAAGGCCAAGCGCGTTCTGGACGCCATGGTCGAGGCCCAGAAGGCCGGCAAGGGCGCGGTGGCATTGGATGGAAAACTGATCGACAATGCCTCGATCAAGCAGGCAGAAGTCCTGCTCGGCATGGCGCGGCGCCTCGGGATGACGGTCTGAGGCCAGCGTCGGGCCATCCCGGGAGTAGAAGCGCCGTATGCCGACCTATCTCGACTTCGAGAAGCCCATCGCTGACCTTGAAGGCAAGATCGCCGAGCTCCGGCACCAGGGCAGCGGCGAGGCCGAAGGCATCGACATCGCCGACGAGGTCGGCAAGCTGCAGGCCAAGGTCGACCGCCAGATCCGCGCCACCTACGCCAAGCTGACCGCCTGGCAGCGCCTGCAGGTGGCCCGCCACCCCGAGCGGCCGCACGCCAAGCATTACATCGCCGGCCTGGTCGAGGAGTTCACGCCGCTGGCGGGCGATCGCGGCTTCGCCGAGGACGCCGCCATCATCGGTGGCCTGGGCCGCATCGCCGGCCGCCCCGCGGTGATCATCGGCCAGGAGAAGGGCGACGACACCGAAAGCCGCCTGAAGCACAATTTCGGCATGGTGAAGCCGGAGGGCTACCGCAAGGCGCAGCGCCTGATGCAGCTCGCCGACCGCTTCGGCCTGCCGGTCGTGACCTTCGTCGACACCGCCGGCGCCTATCCCGGCGTCGATGCCGAGGAGCGCGGCCAGGCCGAGGCCATCGCCCGCTCGATCGAGGTCTGCCTCGATCTGCGCGTGCCGATGGTGAGCCTGGTGATCGGCGAAGGCGGCTCGGGCGGCGCCATCGCCATCGCCGCCGCCAACCGCGTGCTGATGATGGAGCACGCGGTCTACTCGGTGATCACCCCCGAGGGCTGCGCCTCGATCCTGTGGCGCTCGGCCGACAAGGCGCAGGAAGCCGCCGAGGCGCTGCGCATCACCTCCGACGACCTGAAGAAGCTCGCGGTCTGCGACGAGATCGTGCCCGAGCCGGTAGGCGGCGCGCATCGCGACCCCGCCGCCGCGGTGAAGGCTGCCGGCGACGCCATCGCCCGCCACCTCGCCGATCTCGAGACGCTCGACGGCGACACCGTGCGCCGCGCGCGGCGCGACAAGTTCCTGGCGATGGGTCAGGTCGGGCTGTAGCGCCCGCCTGTCATCCCGAGCGATAGCGAGGGATCTTTCCGTTCAAGAGTCCTCGCTGCGCGCGAAATGACGGACGACGTCAGAACGCCGGCGCGACCACGGCGTCGTTGTCCGGCAGCGGCCGAATGATCTTCGAGCCCTTGACCTCGCGGAAGTCACGGCCGCCCGAGACCAGCATCGAGCCGATTACCGCGCGCGAGGCGCATTTCGGGCACTGGCACAGTTTGTAGACCAGCCGCGCCTTGGGCTGCTTCTTCTCCAGCTTGCGCGGCTCGGGCGGCCAGGTCACCGCCTGGCGGACCGCCGCGACGTCGCCCGACATGAAGTGCTGGTGCACCGCCGCGGCTTCGTCGACCGGCAGGTCCGAGCTCTTCCGGGTGCGCAGCGTCTTGAAGTAGGAGCCGCAGCGCGGGCACGCCGGCATGCCGCGGATCAGCGCGAAGATGAAGAAGGCACCGAGCACGAAGCCGCCCAGCTTCAGGAGCGCGAAGAGATAGCCGAGGTCGCCGGCCTCGCCGAGATCCTGCTGCGAGCGGCTCAGCCGCATATGCGTCTTGGTCAGCGACAGATCGACGTACGTCCAGAAATCCACCAGCGAGCGCAACTTGGAACCGCGCACTTCCAGCGTGTTGTACTCGAGGAAGTAGATCAGCAGCATGGTCGCCGCGCCGATGATCGCGGCGCTGACGATGCTCTGCAGCATGGACGGCCGGATATCGAACAGCCGCGCCGCGACGATGGCGCCGCTGGCGGCGAACGCGCCGACGATCATGGCGCCCACCGGCACGATGAACCACAGCGTCAGGCCGAAGAGGTTGAAGCCGGCATAGTGCGCCAGCGCCACGTTGACGACGGCGGTGACGACGCAGGTGACGATCATCGCCAGTTCGAGAACGAAACCCTTCACGACAGACTCCGGGACTCGCCACGCCAGATCATCGGGCCGCAGGGTGACACGGCGATGTCGCGCGCCTCAATGGCCACGCGCCACCTGCAGGCGCAGGATCAGC
>CAYNOF010000473.1:0-7829 GCA_964398335.1 uncultured Rhizobiaceae bacterium | reverse complement strand
GACGACGATCCTCAACGCGCTGGCGGGGCTGGAGGCGCCCAGCGACGGCGTGATCATCGCCGACGGCGTCGAGGTGACCGGCCCCAGCCTCGACCGTGCGGTGATCTTCCAGAGCCACGCGCTGATGCCGTGGATGACGGTCATGGGCAACGTCGCCTTCGCCGTGCGCTCGCGCTGGCCATCCTGGGACAAGGCGCGGATTCAGGCGCATGCGCGCCGCTACATCGAACTGGTCGGGCTGGGCGGCGCCGAGGCCAAGCGGCCGGCGCAGCTCTCGGGCGGCATGAAGCAGCGTGTCGGCATCGCACGCGCTCTATCGATCGAGCCCAAGATGCTGCTGATGGACGAGCCGTTCAGCGCGCTCGATGCGCTCACCCGCGGCACCCTGCAGGATGAGGTCGTGCGCATCTGCGCCGACACGCAGCAGACCGTGTTCATGATCACGCACGACATCGACGAGGCCATCCTGCTGGCCGACCGCATCGTGCTGATGACCAACGGACCGGGCGCCAGGATCGCCGAGATCGTGGTCAACACGCTGCCCAAGCCGCGCGCGCGGCACGAGCTGCACAAGCACCCGCACTACTACCGCATCCGCAACCACCTGCTCGACTTCCTGGTCGAGCGCTCGAAGAGCTTCGATCGCGAGATCGCCGCCGGCGGCTTCGATCCGCGCCGGCCCCGGCACGTCCGCCCCGGCGAGCCCGATCCGACGCCGGTCGGTCCCGCCCGTTCCATCGCCGCAGCCTAGGGAGGCCACCATGAAGCGCGAAGACGTCACCGAAACCATCCTCAGCGCCAAGCGGCTCAAGGGCCTTACCTGGAAGGAGATCGGCGAGAAGGTCGGCGGCATGTCGACCATCCTGGTCACCGCCGCCTGCCTCGGCCAGATGCGCATGACCAAGGAGCAGGCCGAGAAGACCGGCGCGCTGTTCGACCTCCCGAAGGAAGCGGTGCTCCTGCTGCAGGAGGTGCCCTATCGCGGCTCGCTGCCGCCCGGCCCGCCGACCGATCCGCTGATCTACCGATTCTACGAGCTGGTGCAGGTCTACGGCACGACCTGGAAGGAGCTGATCCAGGAGGAGTTCGGCGACGGCATCATGAGCGCCATCGACTTCGACATGACGGTGGAGCGCCTGCCCGACCAGAAGGGCGATCGCGTGAAGCTGGTCATGAGCGGCAAGTTCCTGTCCTACAAGACGTATTGAGGAACGGCCGGGCCCGGTCCACGTTTCTGCCGATGGCGCCCACCGCAACGGGCGCAGCGGGAGAAATGCCTTGTCGACAGAACCACGCAGGGGAATGCCGGATACGCTGCTCACGCGGGCGGTCTTCGACCGCCGTTTCCGCCAACGCTTCGTCGATCCCGCCTTCGACACGCTGAAGCCCGAGATCGATCGCCTCGCCGACGCGGCATGGGATGCCTATATCGACGGGCGCAAATCGCCGCGCACGCACAAGGCCGGCGCCGGCTACGCCGATCCCGACTACGACCTCAGCGACGATTGGCGCGCGGCCAAGGCGGCGATCGAGGCAGCACAGCGCCAGCACGACGATGCACGCGGGCCGCTGCGCGTGCTGATGATCAACGGCTCGTCGCGCAGCGAGCACACCTGCCCCGGCGAGATGTCGAAAAGCTGGCGCCTGCTGGAGATGGCACGCGCCCGGTTCACCCATGCCGACGACGTCGAGGTCGAGGTCATCGATCTCAGCCGGCTGTCCTCGGAGTACGGCCTGCAGATCCATCCCTGCAAGGCCTGCTTCTCGACCGCGGCGCCGCTCTGCAACTGGCCCTGCTCCTGCTACCCCAACCACGGCCAGGGCCAGGTGCAGGACTGGATGGCCGAGATCTATCCGATGTGGGTGCGCGCGCATGGCGTGATGATCGTCACGCCGGTGAACTGGTTCCAGTCGCCCTCGCCGCTGAAGCTGATGATCGATCGCCTGGTCTGCGCCGATGGCGGCAATCCCGATCCGACCTCGACCGGCGGCAAGGACGCCCAGCGCGCCAAGGCGCTTGAGCTGAATGGCTGGGACTATCCGCGCCACCTCGCCGGCCGCCTGTTCTCGGTGATCGTGCACGGCGACGTGGAGGGCGCGGAGACCTTGCGGCGGATCCTCGTCGACTGGCTGAGCTCGATGCATCTGGAGCCGGCGGGCGGCGCGACGCAGCTCGATCGCTATATCGGCTACTACCGGCCCTACGCCACCAGCCACGAGGATCTCGATGCCGACACGGCGATCGAGGAGGAAGTCGGCATCGCCGCCAAGGCGCTGCTCGACGCGCTGCGCGACAAGCGGGCCGGCAAATGGTCGTCGCCGGCTCCCGCGGGCCGCGAGCCGCGGCCGAAATAGCTGGTCCCGGTCAGTCCTGCAGCCAGCGCAGGCAGCCGGTCTCGTTGAGGATCGCTTCGAGGCCGGGCGCGTTCTTCGCCGCCTCGTACTTGCGCTTGATCTCCGCCAGCGAGCGCGCGTGGTATTTCTGCGTCTGCTGGGTGAAGGGCCGACCTTCGAGCATGACGGTGAACTGCTCCTGGCCGTCCTGCAGCGCCACCGCGTTGGCCGTCGACCAGGGCAGGAACAGCCCGCAGACCTCGGTATCGAGCAGCCGGCCGATGCCCCATTTGAGCGACGACCAGGTGTCCCAGCCGCCTTCGACCTTGGGCTGCAGCATGCGCTCGATCCAGCGCCAGGTGTTGGGGTAGAGCTCGTCGATCAGCGCCTTGGGCGTGGGATCGGTCCAGCATTCGTAGAGCTGGGCCCACAGGCCGAAATCCGCCAGGGCCGGCCGGTCGCCGAACAGGTACTTGCGGCCCACGAAGTGCATCTCGAGCGTGTCGAGGATGCGGCGCAGCGAGCCTTCGATCGTGTCCCTGGTGCCCTCGTGCGAGCCGACGAAGCTCAGCCGCGGGATCATGCGGCCGCGCACGCCCTCGGCCGTCTTCGCCACGGCCACCTCGTCCGAGCCGTCGGGCGCGATCTGGATGGCGATGCGCTGCGAGGCCGATTCGGCGTCGGCGGCGTAGCTCCAGCGGTAGTGGAACATCGACTTGTTGCCCCACTCGTCGGCGTATTCCTCGATCAGCTCGGAGAGGAAGCGCAGCGCCGGATCGTCGGGGTGGATCGACGGCTCGGGAATCTGCGCCTCGAGCTTCTCGATGATCGGCGTCGAGTCCTGCAGGCCCTCGCCCTCGGGCGTCACCAGCAGCGGGATCAGCGGCAGCTTGGCGTATTTCTGGAACTCCGCCGCGCTCTTGGGCCCGCGCGGGATCCATTCGTGCCCGATGCCCTTGAAGCGCAGGTAGGAGCGCACCTTCACCGAGTAAGGCGACAGCTCCGAGCCGAACAGGCGATAGCCGCTCACAGCCATTTGCGATGCTTCATCCACAGGAACAGCCCTCCGAGGATCAGCACGACCATGCACCAGAAGTAGATGTAGCCGAATTCCCAATTGAGCTCCGGCATGTTGCCCTTCGCGGTTTCGAAGTTCATGCCGTATATGCCGGTGAGGAAGCTCAGCGGCATGAAGAAGACGGTGACGATGGCCAGCGCCTTCATCACCTCGTTCATGCGGTTCGACGTCTCCATGAGATGGAGCTCCATCAGGCCGCCGGCCATGTCGCGGTAGCTCTCGACCAGCTCGAGCACCGTCACGGTATGGTCGAGGCAGTCGCGCAGGTAGGTGCGCGTCTCAGGCTTCATGAACGGCGTGTCGGGCCGCATCAGCGCCAGCACGGTTTCGCGCTCGGCCCACTGGATGCGGTGGAAGCCGACCAGCGCTCGGCGTGACGAGTGGATGCACTGCGCCGTCTCGCGGTTGGCCTTCTCCATCGACTCGTCCTCGAGCTCTTCCAGCCGTTCGCTGATGTGCGCGAGTTGCGGAAACTTGCGGTCGATCACGAGGTCGACGAGGGCATAGACGAGGTAGTCGATGCCGAACTGGCGCAGGCGCGAGCCATCCTGCTGGATGCGCTCGCGCACCGGCTTGAAGATGTCCTCCTTGTGCTCGTGGAAGCTGATCACGTAGTTGTCGCCGAAGAAGATGCTGACCTGCCGGCTCTTGAGCATGTCGTCGACGATCGCCGGATCGTTGAGCACGATGAAGTTCTGCTTGTCGTAGACGTCGAACTTGGGCCGCTGGTTGCCGTGGAAGACGTCCTCCAGCGCCAGGGCGTGCAGGTGGAAGGCCTGGCCCAGCGAGCGCAGCATCTCGGCGCTGGCGTGACCGGAGACGTCGATCCAGGTGCGGCTGGGCGTCGTGAGGTGGAAGCTGCACTCGGCAATCTCGACCTCGTTGTAGACCTCCCAGCCGTCCTGCGTGTACTCGGTCAGGGTGAAGGTGAGTGCCTCGTCCGGGACCGGCTCGCGACCGACAAGCATGCCCGGCGCGGTACCGGGCTTGGCGCGGCGGATGCTCCCGTCGAACATGGCAGCTCCTGTCGTCTAGAAATCGACCTCGGGCATGCGCTTCACTTCCGGCGGCTTGGCCATGTACTCGCCGAGCTTGCGGCCCAGTTCCTTGAAATGCGGCGCGGCGCGATGCGCGGCCAGCGCCGCCTCATCGTCGTAACGCTCGAGGAAGACGTAGACGTTGGCGTCTTCGGTGCGATGCAGCGCGTAGAGCTTGTTGCCGGGCTCGTTGGCGCGCACGGCCTTGGCGAGCTGGCCCACCACCGCCTCGAAATCGGCATTGGTGCCGGGCTTGATGGTGAGTGTCGCGATCACGCCGATCATGGCTGTCTCCTCTTGGTCCTGTTGTGCTTCAACACGATGACGCTGGCCTGATCAAGTCCGGGCAGCCGGCGTCGTGGTCTCCAGTCCGCCGACATAAAAGCGGTTCCAGGTCGGCGAGACGACCATCTCGTTGATGCAGACCCTGGGCGGCAGGCTGGCGAGGAACAGGATGGTCTTGCCGAGATCCTCCTCCTGCAGCATGCGGTCGAGCTCGGCCTGCGGCGGCTTCACCGGCCGGCGATCCATGATCGGCGTCGCCGCCTCGCCCGGGCACAGGCTGCAGGCACGGATGCCGAACTTGCCCTGCTCGGCGTTGATCGATTCGCTCAGGAACCGCGCGCCGGCCTTGCTCGCGGTGTAGCTCGGGCCGCCCAGCGGCGAGACGTGCCGGCCCAGCCAGCTCGCGACATTGACGATCAGCCCGCCGCCCTGGGCACGCATGGTCGGGATCACCGCGTGGCAACAATAGAACGTGCCGTCGAGGTTGATCGCGCGCACCTGCTCCCAGCCCTCGGTGTCGACCGTGCCCCAGGCGCGGGTCGGGATGTTGATGCCTGCGCTGTTGACCAGGATGTCGATGCGGCCGCGCGCCTTGACGATGCGCTGGGCGACCTCGGCCACGGCCTTCTTGTCGGCGACGTCCAGCAGCTCGATGGCGCAGGCACCGCCCGCCTGCTTCACCAGTGCCGCCGTCTCCTCCAGCGTCTTGGCCGTGCGCCCCGAGAGCGTGACATGCGCGCCCTCGCGCGCCAGCTCGATCGCACCCGACCGGCCGATGCCGGTGCCCGCGCCGGTGATCCACGCCACCTTGCCGTCGAGAATACCCATGATCCGCTCCTAGGCCGGCCGCTTGCGCACGAGGTATCTGTGCTCGCCGTCCATCACGAGGTCGCCCTTCTCGTTGTGCACGGTGATCCTGCACACCACGACGCCTGTCGTGCGATTGGGCTTCAGCTCGACGATCTCCATCATCGGAAACAACGTGTCGCCGACATAGACCGGCTTCAGGAATCGCGAGGACTGCTCGATGAAGCCGATCAGCGAATCGCCCAGCACGTGCGGGAAGATTCCGCCGCCGGCCGCGGCCTGGATCACCACCTGCAGGCCGTGTGCCAGCATGTCGCGATGGCCGCGCGCCTGGCAGTAGACGCGGTCGTAATGGATCGGGTGATTGTCGCCGCTGGCGGCCTGGAACGCGGTGAACAGCGCCTCGGTCTGGGTGCGCGAGTTGATGTAGAAGCGCTGGCCCAGCTTGAGGTCCTCGAAATAGTGCGCCGGCCCGAAGCTGTGCTTCGCCGGGTCGAACCGCTCAGCGGTTCCCTCCGCTTGCGCCACGTGGTCCCCCGTCTAGGATGCGCCGCAAAATCGCCGCGGATGCTACGGGAGGGAACCCCATGCGCGCCATGCAAATCGTCGAGTTCGGCAAGCCGCTGAAGCTGAACACCTACGACGATCCCAAGCCCACGGGCGCCGAGGTGATCGTGAAGATCCTGTCGAGCGGCGTGTGCCATTCCGACCTGCACATCTGGGAGGGCTTCTTCGATCTCGGCGGCGGCCAGAAGCTGGAGATGACCACGCGCGGCATGAAGCTGCCGTTCACCCTGGGCCACGAGATCGCCGGTGAGGTCGTGGCCGTGGGCCCCGACGTGAAGGACGTGAAGGTGGGCAGCCGCTACGTCGTCTTCCCGTGGATCGGCTGCGGCACCTGCGCCGCTTGCCAGGCCGGCGAGGAGCTGCTCTGCCCGACGCCGCGTACCCTGGGCACGCGCCGCGACGGCGGCTACGCCACGCACGTGATCGTGCCGCACAGCAGGTACCTGGTCGATCCCGGCAACTCGCCGATCGATCTGGCCTGCACCTCTGCCTGTTCCGGGCTGACCGCCTACAGCGCGATCCGCAAGACCGAGTCGGTGAAGAACCGCAAGCGCCTGCTGCTGGTCGGCGCCGGCGGCGTGGGGTTGGCCGGGCTCGAGGTCGCCAAGGCAATCTTCGACGGCGAGATCGTCGTGGCCGACATCGACGACAGCAAGCTCGCGGTCGCCAAGCAGCATGGCGCGCACCACACGGTGAACCCCAAGGCCGAGGGCGCGGTGCAGAAGCTGGTGCAGCAGACCGGCGGCGGCGTCGACGCGGCGATCGACTTCGTCGGCGCCGCGGCCTCGTTCCGCTTCGCCTTCGACTCGATCCGCAGGGGCGGCAAGGTGGTGATCGTCGGCCTGTTCGGCGGCGATGCGCCCTTCGCGCCCATCGCCATGCCGTTCAAGATGGCGGCGATCGAGGGCTCCTATGTCGGCAACCTGCAGGAGTTGCAGGAGCTGATGAAGCTGGTGCGCGAGGGCCGCGTCCAGGCCCTGCCCTATTCCACGCGCCCGCTCGAGGCGGCCTACGACGTGCTGGAGGAGCTGAAGGCCGGCAAGGTCGTGGGCCGCGTGGTGCTCACACCAACTTGACGCCGCTGATCGGAAACGGCTAAAGCGCGCCCATGGGGAATGCGATCTCCCCATGAGGCGTCACGCTGAAGAATCGCGTCCAGCTCTCCAGCCGAAGGACGCGTCCTCGTGCCTGCTCCCAATGCCATCTCCGTTGCCCAGCTCGCCCGCCTGGTCGGGCGGCCCGACTGTCCCGCGCTGATCGATGTGCGCACCGACGAGGATTATGCCGCCAACCCGCGGCTGGTCCCCGGCGCGGTGCGTCGCTCATGGTCCGACGTGCCGTCGTGGGCCGACGCCTTCGTCGCCGCGGGCAGGCCGGCGGTCGTGATCTGCAACAAGGGCCTGAAGCTCAGCGAAGGCGTCGCCGCCTGGTTGCGCCATGCCGGCGCGGCGGCCGATAACCTCGAAGGCGGCGCGCTCGCCTGGCATCAGGCCGGCCTGCCGACGCTCGATCCGTCGAAATTGCCGAAGCGCGATGCCAAGGGTCGCACGGTGTGGGTGACGCGCGCGCGGCCGAAGATCGACCGCATCGCCTGCCCCTGGCTGATCCGCCGCTTCGTCGATCCCGGCGCGGTGTTCCTCTACGTCGCGCCCGCCGAAGTACCCGAGGTCGCCGAGCGCTTCGCTGCGACACCGTTCGACATCGAGGGCAAGGACGTGATG